>JBKPRV010000287.1:0-6400 GCA_046734715.1 Actinomycetota bacterium
GAGCAGGACCCGGGCCTGGCCGAGCCAGAACCAGGCCAGCCCGCGGCTCAACGGCTCCGGTGCGAGCTCCACCGCCTTGCGGCCGGCCCGTTCCGCCTCGGCGGCGGCGCGCTCGTCCTTGGAGATGAAGCAGCGGAGACCGTGGTTGAGGCACAGCAGGCCGTGGGCGAGCGACGACCAGACGCCCGGTCCTCCGTCGGCGGCGACCGCCTGGCGCGCGAGGTCGCCGTCGCCGGCCTCGATCGCCAGCACCGCCACGTGGGCCCCGACGGCCAGGACCCGCACCCTGTGCTCCGGGTCGAGTTCGTCGAGTCCGGCCATCGCAGCGGTCAGCCAGCGGCGCCCTTCGCGGACGTGGCCGATCCAAACACGGTTCATCATGCTGGCCAACCGCCCGACCAGGTCCAACCGTCCCTGCTGTTCGGACCACTGGAGCGCCGCACGCAGGTTGTGCTGCTCGCGCCGCACGTCGCCGCGGGGATCGAGGTAGGTGAGTTCCGGGGGGATCGACTCCACCCACGCGAGGAAGTGCGCACGGTGGCGGTCGCGCACGAGCGACTCCTCGCCGGCCTCCAGCAGCTTCTCGGCGGCGTAGGCCCGCACGGTCTCAAGCAGCCGATAGCGCATGTCCGTGTCGTCGTGCTCACCGACGATCAGGGATTTGCGCTGCAGCTGGAGCAGCGGTTCGAGCGTCGTGCGTTCCCCGCAGACGGCCTGCACCGCGTCGGAGCTGAAGCTGCCTGGGAACACGGCGAGCCGGCGGAACACGGCCCGTTCCTCATCCTCCAGGAGCGCGTGGCTCCAGTCGAGTGCCCCGTGGAGCGACCGGTGGCGCGCCGGCTCGCGGCGACCCGCGTTGAACGGCGCCAGTCGGTCGCCCAGGCGGTCGACGATCTGGTGCGGCGAGAAGTGTGGTACCTGCGCGGCAGCGAGCTCGATCGCCAGGGGGATGCCATCCAGCCTCCGGCAGATCTCGGCGATGTCGGCCGCGCCGGCCGGGGACATGAGGAAGTCGGGTCGAACGGCGGCGGCACGATCGCAGAACAGCTGCACGGCGTCGGACGTGTCGGACACGTCGTCCTCGGGCACCGGCAGTGGATCGACCGGATGGACCTGTTCCCCTTGCAGGCGCATCGCCTCACGGCTGGTGGCCAGGACGGTGACGTCCGGGCAGCGTTCGAGGATCTCGTCGGCGAGGGCGGCGCAGGCGTCGATCAGGTGCTCGCAGTTGTCGAGGACCAAGAGGACCTGCCGTGTCGCCAGGAAGTCGACGAGCTCGCGGGCGGGCCGTCCTGACGCTGTTCCCAGGGACATACGGGAGAATCCGACCGCGGCCGCCACTGTGCCGGAGACGAGCTCGGGGTCGGACACCGGCGAGAGGTCTGCGAAGAAGACGCCGTCGGGGAACTGCTCGAGCAGGCCGGATGCCGCCGTGATCGCCAGCCGTGTCTTGCCGCACCCGCCGAGCCCGGTCAGCGTGACGAGCCGGTCGGTCTCGAGCCGCTTGCGGACCGCGGCGACGTCGGGCTGCCGGCCGACAAAGCGCGTGCGCTCCCGGGGCAGGTTGTGCCGGACCGCCAGGCTACGCAGCGGTGGGAAGTCCGCGCACAGCTCAGGGTGGCCGAGTTGGAAGACGCGTTCGGCTCGGGCGACGTCCCGCAGGCGGTGCAGCCCCAGGTCGGTGCGGACGATCTCCGCCGGCAAGTCGTCCAGTCCGTCGGCGGTGGATTGGGAGCACAAGACCTGGTCCGGGTGGGCGGCGGCACGCAGGCGTGCGCAACGGTTCGGCGTGACGCCGTAGTAGTCGGCCTCCCGCAGCTGGACCTCCCCCGTGTAGAGGGCAGCGCGCACACGGACGGCGGCGCCGCCCGGCCACGGTTCGCGTCGGAGGGCACGCTGCAACTCGACCGCCGCGGTCGCCGCACTGCTGGCATCGGCGAAGACCGAGAAGGTGGAGTCGCCCTCGCCCTTGGTCCGGATCATCACGCCCCCGTGATCGAGCACGCTCGTCTCGATCAGCGCCTCGTGGCGTTCGATTACGGCTCCGGCGATGTCGGGCCGCTCCTCCCACAGGCGCGTCGAGCCGCCGACGTCGGTCATCAGCAACGTGACCACACCGACAGGCAGCGGCCGCTTCACGCCCACAGGTCCTCCTCCCGCCTGACGGACAACCCGTGGACCGGACGCTAGCCGCCCCGCAGCGCGCTCCGCCGGGAAGGTGGCGTTGGGTGCGGCCCGGGGGTAACACGGATGCCAGATAGCTGCCCGACTGGCCGCGGCGGCTTCGGACAGCAAGAGGCCCGGTCACGGGGACCGGGCCTGACCTGCGGACGCTTTGGTGGCGGGGGCGGGATTTGAACCCGCGACCTTCGGGTTATGAGCCCGACGAGCTACCAGACTGCTCCACCCCGCGTCGTTGGGGAGAGACAACATAGCCCGCGGCGGCGGCATCGCCAACTTAGGGCGGCGCGAATACCACGGGAGTCGTGTTCTCCCCGGCCGCGGTGGTCGAGGTGGTGGAGGTGGTCGTGCCGGTCGGGGCGGTCGTGCTGGTGGTGCCGCCGCCAGCCGCGTTGGAGCCGGGCGCCGCGCCCGACAGGAGGGCGTTGGCCTGCGCGACGTTGGCCCGGGCCTGGTCGATCTTGTCCCCGTACGTGCCGAAGTCGCCGGAGGCCAGCGCCGCGTCGGCCTCGGAGAACAGGGTCTCCGCCTCCTGCAGGAGCTCCTGGGCCTGCTCGGCCGCCGTGCCCGCCGCCGGGGGTGGTTCGGCGCCCGTGGGGGGCTCGCCCGCGGTGGGCGGCTCCTGGCTGGTGGGGATCGTCTGGCCGAACAGCGCCGCGAGCGCCTCGGTGAGGGTGTCCTCTATCACCACCTGGTCGCCGAACGTGGCGATCACCTTGGTGAGCTGGGGCAGCCGCCGGGCTTCGTTCTCGGACACCACGTAGAACGGCTGGACGTAGACCAGGGCGTTGTCGATGGGGATGAGCAGGAGGTTGCCGTACAGCACCTGGGAGCTGCCGAGCCCCAGCTGCGTGTCCTGCTCGGACACCTGCGCGTCGCCCCTGATGTTGGCGGCGGCGATGCCCGGCCCGGGTGGCAGGTTGCCCGAGGGCATCTGGTAGACGACGAGCTTCCCGTAGTTGTCGCCGTCCATGCGCGCGGCCATGAACGCGGTGAGCTGCTGGGTCTCCGAGTTCTCGTTGCTCTGCGGGACGAACGGGCGCATGAGCACCATCTCGGGGTCCGGCGACAGCTGGGCCGCCGTCGGGGGCGCCTGGCCTTCGGGGGTGGTGCCGGTGATGGCGTCCGCCTGCAGGTTCGGCAGCTGCAACATCTGGTAGTACGGCGCGATCCGGGCCGTGCGCTGCTCGCCCGTCGGCTGGCCCTGCTGGTCGGTGACCTGGGTGCTCGCCTCGGCCCCGGCGGTGCCCGGGTCCTGGGCGACCCGCCAGGCATCCTCCTGCGTGTAGAAGTTGTCCGGGTCGGCCAGGTGGTAGCGCCCGTAGGCCGTGGTCTGGATGCGGAACAGGTCCTCGGGGTAGCGCACGTGCGCCTTCATGTCCGCCGACATCTCGTCGCGGTCGGTGAACAGGTCCGGGAACGCCTTCTCGTACGCGGCCACGATCGGATCGCTGGGGTCCCAGACGTACAGCGTCACCGTGCCGTCGTAGGCGTCGACCGTCGCCTTGACCGAGTTGCGCACGTAGTTGAAGTCGTGGCGTAGCCCGCTCGCGTCGGACACCTGGTCCGTGTCGGCCTGCTCCGCGTAGGGGTAGTGGGACGTGGTGGTGTACAGGTCGATCATCCAGACGATCCGGCCCTCGACCGCCACCGGGTACGGGTCGGCGTCCGCGTGCAGGAACGGGGCCAGCGCCCGCACCCGGTCGACCACGTCGCGCTCGAGGATGACCTTCGACTTGTCGGTCATGAAGTCCGAGATCAGCGGGTTCAGGTCACCGAAGCGCAGGGCGAACGCCGCCCGCCGCATGATCGAGTTGACCTTGACCCCGTCCGCGCCGGTGTAGGTCGTCAACTTCGTCTGGTCCGCGTCCTGGAAGTCGATCTCGTCGCGGCTGGTGCCGACGACCACGTAGCCGTCGAGGTTCTCCCCGAAGTACAGGCCGGGCTCTTTGAGCTGGGTCCCCTCCGCCTGTAGCCGCGGGTCCACCTCCGGAGGCACGTTGGCGATGAGGAACTCGGGCTCCCGGCCCCGCGAGGCGTTGGACGGGGCCAGCGCGACGCCGTAGCCGTGCGTGTACGCGAGATGATCGGACTCCCACGAGTCGCCCGGGATGCCACTGGCGTTGAGCTCGCGGGCCCCGATGTTGACCTGGGTGGGCTCCCCGTCGATCGGGTAGCGGTCGACGTCGATGTCGTCGATGCCGTAGTAGTTCCGGATCCGCTGGAGCTGCTGGAACGTGTTGCCCGACACCCGCTGGGCCGGGTCCCACAGGCGGATGTTGCGGATCGTGGGCGCCGCGCCCTGGAGCGACACCTCGGCCGCGTTGGTGGTCGGCGTGTAGCGCTCGGTCTCCACGCTCCCCAGGTTGAGCGCGGCCTGCGTGGCCTTGATGTTCCGCTCGATGTAGGGCCGCTCCTTGGCGGACTCGTTGGGCTGCACCCGGAAGCGCTGCACGTACTGCGGGTAGATCCCGCCCACGGCCACCGCCACGAACACCCACAGGCCCACCGCCACCACCGGCAACGTCCAGCCCCGGCGGAAGATGTTGGCCACGAACAGCACGGCCGCGGCGAGCGAGATCAACACGAGCAGGTTCAGGGCCGGGAGCTGGGCCTTGACGTCGGTGTAGGTGGCGCCGTCCACCACACCCCGGCTCGAGACGGTCAGCTCGAAGCGCTGCAGCCAGTAGTCGGCCGCCTTGACCAGCGCCAGCGCCGCCACCAGCACGGAGAGGTGCGCCTTGACCTGCGGCGCCACCCGGGGCGACGGCGGCTGCACCCGGATGCCGCCATTGAGGTAGTGGGCCACCGTGACCACGATGAGGATGATCAGCAGCGAGGCGAACAGCCAGTCGACCACGAACGACAGGAACGGCAGCTTGAACACGTAGAACCCGGCGTCGCGGTGGAACTGCGGGTCCTTCACGCCGAAGTCGCCGCCGTTGGTGAACAGGAGCCACGAGTTCCACTCGGACGACACGCCGGAGCCGGCGATGAGCGCCAGCACGCCGGCCACGATGCCCCGCACCCAGCCGGTGCGCTCGGCCACGAGGTCGTGGTAGCGCTCGAGCAGCTCGTCCTCCGGGCCGGCCAGCCGGTACGGCGGGGCGATGCGGTCGGCGATGAACAGGTTGGCCCAGCACAGCACGAAGAAGACGGCCACGAAGATGAGCGCCAGGATCACCTTGGCCCCCAGCACACCCCGCCACACTCCGCTCTGGCCCACCGAGTCGTACCAGAGGTAGTCGGTGTAGAAGCGTGCGATGCCCCGCAGCGAGGTGAGCAGCACGAACGCCGCCACCACCGCCGCGATGAGGACCGTCCTGCCGCGGTTGGGGTGCCCCGTGCGCCGGGGGCGGCGCGGCAGGTCGTCGGGGGCTCGCATGGGCGGGCAGCCTATCGACCACCCGACCCCACCCGGGATTCGCGTCCACCGGCTCCCAGCAGGCTCTCAGCCACCACTCTGCTGGAGCCGGGGCGCTCGGCTCAGGACTGGTCCACCAGGTCGGCCGGCACGGCCAGGCACCGGCATCCGGGGTGCGCCGGCGAGCAGCGGTCGCCCGTCGGGAACGGTGTGCCCTTGGCCACCGGGCCGGCCAGGGCGTTGTCGTCGGCGTCGGGGCAGGGTTCGCCGGTCCGGTCCACCAGCCAGCGCAGCTTGGCCCCGTCGGGGGCGCCCTCGTACGCGCCCCAGGCGTAGGCGGCCGCGGTGTAGTGGCGGACCGCGGTGCCGATGTGCTGGCCCTTCCACTCCCGGTAGAGGGCGCGCAGTCGCTCGCCCACCTCCTCCAGGTCGCCGTTGCAGTCCTCGAAGCTGCGGGCGATGCGCAGGCGCAGCGGATCGACGAGGGCGCGGCCCAGGCGGCCGGCCAACTCGTCGCAGGACACGACCACGTCGGCACCCACACGGGCGGCTCCGTGAGCCGCGGCGGCGTCGAGGTCGGAACTGGCGGCGATGGCGAAGCGGTCCGCGTGCTCGTCGCCGGCCGGGACCACCTCTGCGAACGTCACCGACCTGCCCCGCCGCAGCAGGTCGAGGACCTCGTTCTGCTCGTCGGCCAGGACCCGCTTGAGCCGGCGGCCCAGCTCGCGCTCGACCGTGGCCAGCACGGCGTCCCGCTCGCGCAGCACGACCACCTCGGGGTCCTCGGACACCTCGGGCTCTTCGGGCTCTTCGGGCTCTTCGTCTGCGGCCGACGCGCCGGCCTCGTCCTCGGGG
>JBKPRV010000288.1:0-5356 GCA_046734715.1 Actinomycetota bacterium
CGGCAATGCTGCGCCAGCGGGACCCGGACACCCGCCCGCTCGTCAGGCCACCCAGCGAGTAGAGACGGATCTTGGCGTCGGATCCCATCGCCACGATTACCGCGGCGTGGCCGAGCTCGTGCACGAGCACCGACACGAGGACCGCCACGAGCCACGCGACGAGACCCTCGAACGTCCCGCTCACCAGCCCGATGGCTCCCGTGACGAAGAAGAACGACGGCTCCAGCGTGATGCTGACCCGCCCGACGCGGACCTGCGGCCGCGTGCTGACAACGCCCGTCCCCGGCATCAGTGGAGCGGTGACCAGCTGCTCGTGCGCAGGAGCCTGCTCTCCCACTGATCGCGGTACTCCAGGCCACGGTGCATGTAGGAGCCCGGCCAGCGGCTGGGGTCGTAGTTCTCGGGCTCGGAGATGAGGCTCAGCAGCAGGCCGTAGTTGAGGATCTTCTGCATGAGGACGGCCTCGGGCCGGCGGTGGGTACCGTAGGCGACCTGGAAGCAGGCCTCGATGTCGAGGATCCTCCGGTCGGGCGGCGTCTGCCGCATCATCTGGAAGTACTCGCTGTCCCAGAACTCGATGTAGTCGTCGAGCGCAGCGGTGGGCCAGCCGGTGTCCTCCATGTACAGGGACAGGTCGTGCTCGCGGCCGTCGACCGGCACCTGCGCGAGATCGATGTCCTGGAGCGGCGACCACTCGACCGGCACGAGCATCTTGCCGTCGACCCGGTGGCGCAGCTCGCCGACGGCCCGGGACCAGTTGTGGAGCGCTCCGCCGCACAGCGCCCCGGCGAGGCGTTCGTAAGCGGCGCCGTCACGGACGGCGGTGACCGTGACCACGTGGTAGGCGGGGCCGCTGCCGTGGGCGTGGTTGAGGTACCAGAGCAGCCGGGCGTCGTCGCCCTCGGCCAGCAGTGGCATCCATCCCTCTCGGTAAGCGGCCTCGAACTCGTGCTCCTGGTCGCCGAGCACGGCGTGGACTTCGTGCATGAAGAGCATGGTCAGCTCCCTTCGTCGGCCAGGATCACGGCGGCCAAGGCCGCGCGGCTGACCTTGCCGAGGTTGCTGTAGGGCAGATCGTCGACGAACACGATCCGGTCGGGGAGCTTGTAGCGGGCCAGCCGTTCCGCCGCGAATGCCCGCAGGTCGTCCGGGTCGATCGGCTCACCGTTCACGGTGACCACCACCGCCGCGACCCGTTGCCCCAGCTCGGGATCGGGCACGCCGCAGACGCCGGCGTCCCGCACGGCCGGGTGGCGGCGCAGCACCTCTTCCACCTCGATCGGGCCGAGCTTCTCGCCGCCCCGGTTGATCGTGTCGGCGATGCGGCCGGCCGGGTGGAGGTAGCCGTCGGCGTCGAGGAACGCCAGGTCGCCCGTGCGCAGCCAGTCCGAGGTGACGTTCTGGGCGGCCCGCACCCACACCTGCCCGATCTCGCCGGCCCGGCAATCGGTCTCGGTCACCACATCGACGATCCGCAGCTCGACGCCGGGGAGAGGCAGGCCCGCGGAGCCCAGCTTCCGGCGGGCCCGGTGGTCCTCGGCGCTGAGGGCGGCGTAGGCGCCGAGGGTCTCGGTCTGGCCGAAGACGTTGACGAACCCCACGTCGGGCAGGGCGTCGAGGGCCCGCTCGACCAGCGCCACCGGCGCGGCGGCCGCGCCGTAGCTGAGCTGCCGGAGCGAGCTCAGGTCGCGCCCCGGGAGGTCGGGATGGTCGAGGATGCGCTGGAGCATGGTGGGCACGATGAACGTCTGGGACACGCGGTGCTCTTCGATCGCCTGCAGCCAGGCCGCGGCGCTGAACCGGGGGAGCATCACCACGGTCCGGCCCGCCCGGAGGCCGATGATCAGCCCGAGCGTGCCGCCGAGGTGGAAGATGGGGGCCGACAGCATGTCGACCACCGGCGGGGCGTCGGCGTCGATGGGAGCGGCATAGAAGCCCAGCCGCTCGGCGATCGCTCCGTGGCTGATGGCGACGGGCTTGGGCAGGCCGGTGGTGCCGCTGGTGAACAGCACCAGGGCGTCATCCGCGTCGGCGACGCCGTCGGCGGTCGGGTCGCGCTCGCCGTCCTCCCCGCCGGCGACCTCGTCCTCGCCGAGCACCGCGTCGTCGCCGAGGGCCGCGCCCAGGCTCGCCCGGAACGGCTCCCCAGCCACGCCGACCCGGGCGTCGACGGCCGTCGCCAGCTGGCTCTGTTCGTCCGTCGTGAGCATCACGTTCATCTGTGCCGACGCCGCGCCGATCCGGGCCGCCGCGAGGATGGTGGCGGCCGACAGGATGCTGGCGTTGTCGACCAGCGCGACCCGGTCGCCGGGCCCGACGCCGCGGGCGGTCAGGGCGGCGGCCACCCGGCGCACCCACCGGTCGAGGTCCCGGTAGCTGCACCGGCGATCGCCGACGATCAGCGCGGTGCGCTCCGGCACCAGGTCGACGGCGGGATCGAGGGCCCGTCCGACGTTCATCGTCGCGACCTCACCACCGCGGGGACCACGAGGCGGTCCGGAGCAGCTTGCTGCGCCACTGGTCGCGGTACTCGAGGGCGTCGTGCATCCACGTGCCGGGCCGGCTCATCTCCGCCGGGATGTCGTGGGTCAGCAGGTGCACGAGCCCGGGCATGCTGTGCACCTTCTGCATCAGCGTGACCTCGGGTCCTCGCCCGGCCCCCGGCATCGTCTGGCTCGCGGCCTCGATGCGGAGCAGCACGTCGCCCTCGGCGTGGGCGCCAAGCAGCTTGGTGTAGATGTCACCGGCGGCGGCGATGTAGTCGTCGGCCTTGCCCCGCTTGGGCCACATCGTGTCCTCCATGTAGAGGCTCGTCTCGTGGTGGCGGCCGTCCGTGGGCACGCCGGCCAGGTCGACGTCGAGCGGCGACCACTTCAGCGGCATCAGCAGGCGGCCCTGGACCTGGTGCCGGCAGCCGTCGACCTCCCGGGCCCACGGGCGCAGGTCGCCCCGGTGGACCCGCTCGGTCAGGCGCTCCCACGCCGCGCCACCGGCGAGCCCGGTGATGGTCACCGCCTGGTACGACGGGCCGCTGCCGTGCGCGTGGTGCAGGAACCACAGCAGCCGGGCTCCCTCCTCCTCCGCCAGCGCCGCCATCCAGGCCTGGTAGGCGGCCTCGAACTCCTTCTCGCGCTTGCCCACCATGTGGTGGACCTCATGCAGGAGCAGCACCAGCGACCCCCTCGCCCTCAGTGCCGTCGTGCGCCTTCTTCTAACACCATTGTCAGTTTCTCGGCCAGTGGTACCCGGGGTGTGACAACCGACCGCCCACTTCGCAGCGAAGTCGCCGTATCCCACGAGGAGGGCGGCGCCGGCCGACGCGGTCCGGCTCACGGTCGGCGTGTTCGCGACGCCCGGGACCGTCACGGCGTTCGACCAGTCCGGCGCGGTCGTCGTGCAGGTCCCGATCGTGGGCCCACAGAACGTGCCGATCCAGGTGGTCGTGCCCGGACCGGGGATCGCCAGCCTGGCGATCGAGTGCCAGGCCGACGAGCACCTCCTCGTCGAGCTGTGCGTCGAGCAGGGGGTCCCGCCCCGGGGGGACTCGCCGCCCACTGGGGATAACCCGAGCGCGCACCCGTAGGTAGCCCGCAGGAAGACGCCGGGTGGCTCCACTGTCACGCACGGGATCCGCTGGCAGCATCGCAGGTGTGAGTCGAGCCCTCTCCGCCGTGACCGACCGGGACACCTATCGGCGCCTGGCATACCTGAGCACGGCCCTGCTGTTGGGCACGCTGTGGTTCGCCGGCCTGGTCACGGGGTTCGCACTGATGGTCGCCCTCGCCGTCACGCCCCTGGTGCTCCTGGTGGTGGTCGGGCTCGGCGGGTTCGTCCAGCTGGCGGCGCGGGCGGAGTGCAGCACGGTGCGCGAGCTCCTCGGCGTCCCGGCCTACCCGGCCACGCAGCTCGCCGGGCCGGCCGCCGGGCTCGGGCCGGTGCGGCGGGCGCGCGCCGTCGTCACACGCAGTGCGTTCTGGAAGGCGCAGGCCTATCTCGCCTTGCGCTTCGTCCTCGGCCTGCCGCTCGCGGTCGCGGTGCTCTCGCTGTTCGGCAGCGCGCTGTTCCTGATCACCGGCCCGATCCACTATCGCTGGATCCCCCAGGCCGACGGTGCTCACGGGTTCGACTTCGGGATCTGGCACGCCGAGTCCCTGGGCGACACGCTGCTGCTGGTCCCGGCGGGCCTGGTGCTTCTCGTCCTCGCCGCGAACCTCGTGAAGCCGCTCGCCGCAGCCTGGGGCCGGCTCGCCTACCGTCTGCTTGGAGGCAGGATGACCGACGACCACCGCCCACTGACCGAGGCCCAGCTCCGGCGCAGCGTCGCCGTCCACGGGATCGTGGTCGGCGGCATCGGCGCGCTGCTGGTCACGATCTGGGCGCTCACGACGCACGGCTACTTCTGGCCCATGTGGCCGATCCTGGCCCTGAGCCTGCCGCTGGCGGTCCATGCCTGGACCGTCCAGGTGCTGACCCGGCCGCAGCTGGTGCCGCCGCGCCTCCGCCGCGGCTTCGTCATCCAGGCCGGGATCTCGGCGGCGCTGGTCGCCTTCTTCATCCTCATCTGGCTCCTCGCCGCCGTCAGGATCGGATTCGTCTACTTCTGGCCGATCTGGCCCGCCCTCGGGCTCACGGTGGCCCTGATCGTCCACCTCCTGATCGTTCTGTCGTCCCCGCCCAACACCGAGCTCGAGCGGCGCATCGAGGTCCTCACCACCACCCGTGCCGGTGCGGTCGACGCCCAGGAGCGGGAGCTGCGCCGGATCGAGCGGGACCTGCACGACGGCGCCCAGGCCCGGCTGGTGGCGCTGGGGATGAGCCTCGGCATGGCCGAGCAGAAGCTGGCCACGGATCCCGAGACCGCTCGCAGCCTCCTCGCCGAGGCCCGGGAGGGCACCCGGGAGGCGCTGGAGGAGCTGCGGGACCTCGCCCGCGGCATCCACCCGCCGATCCTGGCCGACCGGGGGCTCGGAGCCGCGGTCGCCGCGCTCGCCGCTCGCTCGCCGGTGCGGGTGGATGTGTCGGTCGAGGGCGAGCGCCCGTCGCCGGCCGTCGAGAGCGCCGCCTACTTCGTCGCCGCCGAAGCGCTCGCCAACGCCGGCAAGCACGCCGAGGCCACCCGCGTCGACGTCCGCATCATGCGCAGCCAAGGCCGCCTCGTCGTCGAGGTCACCGACGACGGCCGCGGCGGCGCCGACCCGTCGGGCACCGGCCTGTCGGGCCTGCGGCGGCGGGTCGAGGCACTGGATGGAACACTTCAGGTCGTGAGCCCGCTAGGTGGTCCGACGACGGTGCGCGCCGAGATGCCGTGCGAGTAGTGATCGCCGAGGATCAGCTGCTGCTCCGGGACGGGTTGAGC
>JBKPRV010000289.1:0-14630 GCA_046734715.1 Actinomycetota bacterium
GTCCGGGGCTTCGTCTACGACATCGAGACCGGCGCCCTGGACGAGGTGACTTGACCCGTCACTGTCCGTGGAGGAGGGGTGGGTCACCGGCGGGATCGGTACCGTCGGTGATCGGGCGGACGGCGGCGAAGTCGCAGGTGGTGCGGAGGGTGAAGCCGAGGGCCTCGTAGAGGCGGATGGCGTTGGTGTTGCTCGCCGCGGCGTGGAGGAAGGCTTCCTCGCCCCGGGCGCGGATCCGGGCCGCGACGGCTCGGGTGAGAAGGGAGGCGAGGCCGCGGCCGCGGTGGGCGGCGTCGGTGCAGACGGCGCTGATCTCGGTGTAGCCGGCGCAGCGGAAGCGCTCGCCGGCCATGGCGATCAGCCGGCCGTCCTGGCGGACGCCGAGGTAGCCGCCGAACTCGACCGTGCGGCGCTCGAACGGGCCGGGGTCGGTGGCGGCCACGAGGGCGACCATCTCTTCCACGTCGTCGGCGCCGAGGGGCTCGACCTGGGCGTCGTCGGGCACCGTGACGTCGAGCGAGGGCCCGGCCAGCATCTGGACACCGGGGACCGCGAGCAGCGTCTCCCAGCCCTCGGGGATCTGGAGGGTGCGGCGGCCCAAGACTGCGGTGCCGCCCGGGCCCACCAGGTCGGCCAGGTCGGCCCAGGCGGAGGGGGGCGCCTCGTCGGTCAGCCCGGCGAAGACCGAGACCCCGGGGTCGAACCGGGCCGCCTCGCCCCGGCGCTCGCCGAGGTGCGACCGCGGCCCCACGAGGGAATGCCACACGACATTGTTCAGCTCGGCCGGCGCGTTGGTCCCGGTCATGGAGCGGGTTTCTAGCCCTCGCGAACCACATATCACGAAACGAATAGCGGGCTTCGGTCCCTCGCGGCGCCGCAACGCGTTTAGATGCCCACAGGGGGGAAGGAACCCCGGGTCGAAGGGAAGACACCATGGACCGCCTGAGCCCACTGGATGCGTCGTTCCTCCACATCGAGGACGACGTCAACCACATGCACATCGGGTCGATCGGCATCTTCGAAGGCCCACCGCCCGCGTACGAGGAGCTCATGGCCACCGTCGGCGGCCGGCTGTCCCTGGTGCCCCGCTACCGGCAACGGATCGCCACGGTGCCGCTGTCGCTGGGCCGCCCGGTCTGGGTGGACGACCCGCACTTCAACATCGAGTACCACGTGCGCCACACCGCCCTGCCGTCGCCCGGCGGCGACCGGGAGCTGCGCCGGCTGGTCGGGCGGGTCATGTCCCAGCAGCTCGACCGCACCAAGCCGCTGTGGGAGATCTGGATGGTCGAGGGCCTGGACGACAACCGTTGGGCCATGGTGTCCAAGGTCCACCACTGCCTGGTGGACGGCGTGTCGGGCACCGAGCTGCTGGCCGTGATCCTGGACCTGTCGGCCGACGTGCCCGCGCCGATGCACGACGACTGGCAGCCTCGCCCCGCACCCTCGCCCCTGCGCCTGGCCCGCGACGCGACGGTGGGGCTCGCCACCAGCCCGTATGAGCAGGCGCGGGCGGTGACCGCGGCCCTCCGCCGGCCGCAGCGCGCGATGGAGGCCCTCCTGGAGGTGGCCAAGGGGTCGCTGGCGCTGTCCAGCCTCGTGCGGCCCACCCCGCCCACCAGCCTCAACGGGCCCATCGGCCCTCACCGCCGCTACGCCTGGACCAACGCCGACCTGGCCGACGTCAAGCGCATCCGGGTGGCTCACGGCGGCACCGTGAACGACGTGGTGCTGGCCCTCATCACGAAGGGCTTCCGCGACCTGCTGGCCTCCCGGGGCGAGGACCCGGATTGCCGCACCATCCGCACCCTGGTCCCGGTGTCCGTCCGGGCCCGGGGCGACGGCGGCCCCGCGGGAGGCGACGGCACGCTCGAGAACAAGGTCTCGGCCATGTTCGCGGAGCTGCCGGTGGGCATCGCCGACCCGGTAGAGCGGCTGCACGCCATCACCGCCCAGCTCCAGGACCTCAAGGAGTCCCGCCAGGCGGTGGCGGGCGAGGCGCTGACCTCGGCCGCCGGCTTCGCCCCGCCGATGCTGCTCACCCTGGGCACCCGGATCGCCACCCGGGCTGCCCGGCGCACCGGCAACCTCGACACGGTGACCACCAACGTGCCCGGCCCGCAGTTCCCGCTGTACGCGGGCGGGCGGCAGCTGCTGGAGGCGTTCCCCTACGTGCCGCTGGCTTCGCAAGTGCGCATCGGAGTTGCCATCTTCTCGTACCTCGGCAACCTCAACTACGGGATCACCGGCGACTACGACACCGCCGCCGACATCGACGTCCTGGCCGAGGGGATCAGCGCCGGGGTGAAGGAGCTGCTGACCGCCTAGGGCCTGTCCTAGCGGTCCACCTCGGCGTGGGTGGCCCCGCCCGAGAGGAGCGGATAGCCGGGGCCGCGGTCGAACATCGCCGGCGTGCCGCGCGCCGCGGCCAGCGCGGCGCGGCACGCGGTGGTGGCGTCCATGTCCACCCCGCCGCCGCCGGGCTCCAGGATCACGCCGTAGTCGCGCTCGGCGGCCTCCCGGCTGACCTTGCCCTGGAGCACGTCCATCGCCACTGCGCCCGGGGCCCGGGTGAGCGGGTCGCCCCACCCGCCGCCGCCCGTGGTCTCGATGCGGATGACCTCGCCCTGGGCCACCGGCTCCCAGTCGCACAGGCCGGGCATGACCCGCTCGGCCGGGCCGCCCGGGTCGATCGTGACCCGGAACGGCGTCCCGGCCCGCCCGCCGCGCACGCCCCAGCACGACAGGATCGACCGGTCGGCCACCGACATGAAGGTGGCGTCCTCCAGTACCCGGATCTCCTTGCGGTAGCCCAGCCCGCCCCGGCACGCCCCGGCGCCGCCCGAGTCGGTGGCCAGGGCCAGGGTCTCCACCCGCACCGGGAACCGGGTCTCCACGAACTCCACCGGCAGGTTGCGGGACTCGGGCACCACATGGATGGTGTCGCTGCCGTCGGCGTAGTACCGCCCGCCCGAGCCGCCGCCCAGGATCTCCCGGTTCAGGTACCAGCGCCCCTCGGCGTCGTAGCCGGAGATGCCGGTGTAGCGGATGGTCTCCTGGTCGGCGGGCATGTAGCCGTCCACCGCCTTGGCGATCACCCCGGCCAGCACGCCCAGCAGCCGCAGGATGACGAACGTGCGGGCGTTGGTGGGCGCGGGGAACACCGGCGTGACCAGCGTGCCCGGCGGCGGGAAGCGGATGTCGATGAGCTCGACCACCCCTTCGTTGACGTCCAGCTCGGCCATGCGCTCGGGGGTGGCGGCCAGGTTGCGCAGGATGGGCGCCAGCCACTTCTTGAGGAAGTTGCCGTCGGCGTAGTCGCCCGCGTGGTTGATGGGGCCCTTGGCCTGCGGGCTGGTGCCGGCCAGGTCGAGGATCAGCCGGTCGGCCGTCTTGGTGAGCGTGATGCGCTGGCGGTGCAGCCGGGGCTCGTCCACACCGTCGTGCTCGGCGTAGTCCTCCCAGGTCCAGGTGCCGTCGGGGATCCTGGCCAGCAGCTCCCGCCGGAACGTCTCGGCGCACGAGGCCACGATGGCGTCGAAGCAGCCCTCGACCGCCTCCCGGCCGTAGCGGGCGAACAGGTCGGCCAGCCGCCGGGCGCCCATCAGGCAGGCCGAGCACTCGGCGTCGAGGTCTCCGGCGATGGAGTCGGGCATCCGCGAGTTGCGGGTCATGATGCGGATCACGCCCTCGTTGGGCACGCCGGCGTCGTAGAGCTTCACCGGCGGCACCATCAGCCCCTCCTCGAACACCGAGGTGGCGTGGGAGGGCATCGATCCGGGCACGGCGCCGCCGATGTCGTCGTGGTGACCGAAGGCCTGGACGAAGGCCACCACCTCGCCGTCGTGGAACACCGGCACGGTCACGCACAGGTCGGGCAGGTGGCCGATGCCACCCTCCGACAGGTAGACGTCATTGTGGAAGTAGATGTCGCCCGGCCGCATGGTCTCGACCGGGAAGTCCCGCACCACCGGGTGGACCAGCGCCGAGTACGACCGGCCGGTGAGCTTGCGCAGGCGACGGTCGTGGATGCCGGCCCGGAAGTCGTGCTGGTCCCGGATCATGGGCGAGCGGGAGGTGCGGCCGATCTGGTCCTCCACCTCGGCCTCGATGGAGGCGAGCGTGCCCTCCACGATCTCCACCAGCACCGGGTCGACGTCGGTCACCGCGCCTCCCCCGGCTCACGCCGGACCACCAGCGCCCCGAGCCGGTCCACCTTCACCCGGACGCCCGGGGGGACGGGCAGGGTCGACCCGTACTCCTCCACCACCGCCGGCCCGGCCACCTCGTCGCCCGCGCCGAGGTCGGGGCGCCAGACCACCGGCGTGTCGTGCCAGGCGCCGGCGAAGAACACCGGGCGGCTCCCGGTGGGGACGAGGGTGCCGGTGCCCGGTCGGGCCGGCGCCAGCGGCGGCGCGTCCAGGGGGCCGACCCCGGTGAGGCGCACGTTCACCCACTCGACGCCGTGCTGAGGACGGTCCCGGTAGCAGTAGCCGTACAGCCGCTCGTGCTCGTCGTGGAAGCGGGCGAGGACGGCCTCGGCCAGAGCCGAGTCGACCGGATCGGCGGGCACGTCGACGCGCACCTCGAAAGCCTGGCCGTCGTAGCGCAGGTCAGCCGAGCGGAGGAACCGCTGGGCCGCGGGGTCGAATCCCTCGGCGCCGAGGGCTGCAGCCGCCTCGGACTCCAGCTCTGCGAACACGGCCCCGAGCGCGGCCAAGTCGAGCTCGTCCTGCTTGGCCACGAACGTGCGGACATCGTCGATGCGGACGTCCACCGTGAGCAGGCCCCGGGCGCAGAGGTTGCCGGGGTCGGGCGGGACGACCGCGGCGGGCAGGTCGAGGATGTCGAGCAGGCGGGCGGCCTCCAGCGGGCCGGACCCGCCGAAGGCGCACAGCGCCAGGTCCCGCACGTCGATGCCGCGGCGCACGGTGGCCTGCCGGATGGCGTTGGCCTGGTTCCAGGTCCAGATCTCGACGATGCCGTCGGCGCAGGCCTCGGGGCTGAGGCCCACGGACGCGGCCAGGGCGTCGATCCCCGCCCGGGCGGCATCGACGTCGAGCGGGATCTCGCCCCCGAGCAGGTGGGGCGGGATGCGCCCGAGGACCAGCGCCGCGTCGGTGAGCGTGGGCTCGGTGCCGCCCCGGCCGTAGCACAGCGGCCCGGGATCGGCGCCGGCCGAGCGAGGGCCGACCTTGAGCGCCCCCTCGGGCGACACCCAGGCCACCGACCCGCCCCCAGCGCCCACGGTCACGATGTCGATCATGGGGACCTTGGCCGGGAAGCGTCCGATGGTGGCGTCGGTGGTGAGCGTGGGCGTGCCGTCCCGGATCACGGCCACGTCGGTCGACGTACCGCCCCCGTCGAGGGTGACGACCCGGTCGAACCCGGCCGCCGCGGTCACGGCCGCCGCCCCCAGCGCGCCGGCCGCCGGCCCCGACAGCACGGTGGTGATGGGCTTGCCCGCCACCCCGGCGGCCGACGTGACGCCGCCGTTCGACTTCATCACGAAGAACGGGACACCCCGGCCGGTGCGCTCGGCCAGCCGGTCGGCCAGGGTGCGGACGTAGCTGGCGATGGTGGGCTTCACGAAGGCGTCGACCAGGGTGGTCACCGACCGCTCGTACTCCCGGTACTCGCGCAGCACGTCGGAGCTGATCGACAGCGAGCACCCGGGGTAGGCCTCGGCGAACAGCTCGCGGACCCGCTGCTCGTGGGCCGGGTTGGCGTACGCGTGGAGCAGGCACACACCCACGGCCGTGACCCCGTGGTCGCGGAACCAGGCGGCCTGGTCCCGCACCGCGTCCTCGTCCAGTGGGCGCAGGACCTGGCCGGCGGCGTCCAGCCGCTCGGGCACCTCCCGCACCAGGTGGAGGGGCACGATGCGGTCCGGCTTCACCCAGAAGTACGAGTTGCCGTAGCCGTCGGGCACGCTCTGGCGGCCGATCTCCAGCAGGTGGCGGAAGCCCGCGGTGGTGAGGAACCCGAGGCCCTCGACCTCCCCCTGGAGCAGGGCGTTGGTGGCGACGGTGGTCCCGTGGAACACGGACGCCACCGCGTCCCAGCCGGCGCCCGCGGCCGCCAGAGCCTTGTCGGCCCCGGTGAGGAAGCCCTGCGCGGGGTCAGCGGGGGTGGACGGGGTCTTGGTGGTGGTGAGTGCTCCCGTGGCCTCGTCCAGCACCACGACGTCGGTGAACGTGCCTCCGGTGTCGACCCCTACCCGCAGGCGCGTCACCCGCGCTCCCGGAGGGGAAAGGCGGCGGTCGCTTCCGACTCCAGCACGTCCCGGTGGCGGCGGTAGAGGGCCAGGTTGCGCTCGGCGAGGTGGTCGAACCCCTGGCGGACCGAGGACCCGGGGCTGATGGTGGCCATGGGGTCGACGCCGACCGTGGCGGACACCCAACCGGGCTGGCTGGTGCCGCGGGCCAGCACCTCGCCCGTCGGTCCGACGATCAGCGAGTTGCCGAAGTAGACGTGGCCACCCGCGTCGATGCCGACGGCGTTGGGGGCCACGACGTAGACGTGGTTGTCGTAGGCCCGGGCCCGGGTGGTCAGCTCCCAGATGTCGGCGGCCCGCAGGAAGGCGGACGGCCGCACCACCACCTCGGCCCCCAGGCCGGCCTCGATGCGCACCAGCTCGGGGAAGTCGCCGTCGAAGCAGATCACGCTGCCCACCCGGCCGAGCTCGGTGCCGACGACCAGCACGTCGTCCCCTGGCGTGACCCAGGCCTGCTCGGCGGGGAACAGGTGGGTCTTGCGATACACGCCCGCGACCTCGCCTGTGGGCAGGATGACAGCCGCGGAGTTGTACACGGTGCCCCGGTCCGGCCCGGCCTCGTAGGTGGGCCATACCAGGTGGACCCCGAGGCCCGCCGCGATGGCCTGGGCGTGCTCGGTTAGCGGCCCGGGGATCGGTCCGACCAGGTCCGACAGCGGGTCCGGCCCCAGCCCGGGGGCGAAGCCGGTGGTCACCGTCTCCGGCGCAACGACCAGCTCGGCCCCGGTTGCGTCCACGCACCGGCGGCACAGGTCGAGCGCGGCCTCGATGTTGGCGGCGATGGCGTCGGGGGTGACCGGGCCGGGCACCGGTCCCACCTGGAGCCCGGCGGCCACGAACGGCCTCACCGGGCGCTCCGGCGGCGGCGCCAGCGGACGACCACGACGGCACCGGCCACGACGGCGGCCGCGGCCACTGCGCCCGCGGGGCCGCGCTGACGGATGGCGGCACCCGCGTCCGGGGCGGCATCGGGACGAGCGGTGGAGTGCGGCGAGGCGGAAGGCGCGGAACCAGCAGCCAGGTTCGCCAGCAGGGTGTCGGCCAGGCGGCGGACCGCGGCGGTCAGGACCGCGGTGCCCGCCGTGGCCAGGGGGCCGGAGACCTCGCCCTCGACCGTGAGCCGAGTGCGGTCGCCGTCGGCCCGGGCGGTCAGGTCGACGTTGCCGGGGGCGCCCGAGCCGGCGATGCACACGGTGTCGGCGTCGACCGGAGTGACGGTGCCCGACCAGAGGCCGCTCACCGAGGCGACGGAGAGGTCGAGCACCACCACCAGGCGGCCGTTGGCACCGGCCTCGACCGAACGGCAGCCGGGGAGGGCCGCGGCCACCTGGGCGGGGTCGGCCAGGGCGGTCAGCACCGCGGGCGGGGCGGTGACGGGGAAGCTCGTGCTCAGCCTCATCCGGCGGCCTCCCTCGCCGCCAGGGCGACCCACAGCTCGGGGGGTGAGATGGGCATGCGGTCCATCCGGACGCCGACCGCGTCCTCGATGGCGGCGGCCAGGCATGCGGACACCGGGATGACGCCGGCCTCGCCCGCGCCCTTGATCCCCAGGGGGTTGAGGGGGGATGGGGTCTCGCTGTGGGCGATCTCCGGCGTGGGGACCTCGCTCAGGTACGGCATCAGGAAGTCCATGAAGCTGGCATTGGCCAGGTTGCCCTCCTCGTCGTAGGCCATCCGTTCCAGCAGGGCGCCGGCGACGCCCTGGGCCACGCCGCCGTGGATCTGGCCCTCCACGATCATGGGGTTGATCAGCGGGCCGCAGTCGTGGACCACCGCGTAGCGCCGGATGGCCACCGTGCCCAGCTCCGGGTCGACCTCCACCACCGCGGCGTGCATCCCCGAAGCGAAGGTCGAGCGGACCGGCGAGTAGTAGTCGCGGGCCTCCAGGCCGGGCTCGTCGTCGTCGGGGACCGGGGCCACATCGGGGTCCGACGGCGAGGCGAACACCCCGGCGGCCTGCGCCTCCTTGGAGAACGAGTAGCGCAGAGGGTTGGACAGGACCGCCACCTGCGACAGCGGGATGCCCCGGGTGGGCGTCCCGCGCACGTGGACCACGCCGCCCGCGATCTCCAGGTCGTCGGGGGCGGCCTCCAGCGCCTCGGCCGCGATGCGGACGGCCTTGGCCCGCACCGCCCGGGCGGCCAGCGCCACCGCGTTGCCGCTCATCACCGCGGCGCGGCTGGCGTAGGTCCCCACCGCGTAGGGGAAGCGCCGGGTGTCGCCGGTGGTGACGTACACATCGCCGGGGTCGACGCCCAGCTCGTCCGCCACGATCTGGGCGAACACGGTCTCGTGGCCCTGGCCCTGCGAGGTCAGGCCCGTGGCCACCATGACCCGGCCGTTGGTCTCCACGTGGACATGGGCGCCCTCGTAGGGCCCCACACCGGTGCCCTCCACGTAGCAGGCCAGGCCGATCCCGAGCCGCCGCCCGGCGGCGAGCGCCGCAGCCTGCTCGGCAGCGAAGTCGTCCCAGCCCACCAGCTCTCGCACCCGGTCCAGGAGGCCGGGATAGTCGCCCGAGTCGTAGATCAACGGGCGCCCGTCCTGGAACGTCATGTGGAAGTCGTAGGGGAACTCGTCCGGCCCGATCAGGTTGCGGGCCCGCACCTCGTCCCGCCCGAGACCGAGGGCCGAGGCGATGCGGTCCATGGTCCGCTCCATCACGAAGCAGCCCTGCGGCCGCCCCGCGCCCCGGTAGGGCGTGACCGTCACGGTGTTGGTGTAGAGCGACGTGAACGTGACCCGGTAGTTCCGGTGGCGATAAGGGCCGGGCAGCTGGGTGGCGGTGATGATGGGCAGCACGATCCCGTAGGGCGCGTAGGCCCCGGTGTCGTGCCAGAAGTCGACCTCCAGGCCGAGGATGGTCCCGTCGCCGTCGAAACCGACCCGCACGTGGTGCTGCTGGCCCCGCTCGTGCGTGGCCGACACGAAGTGCTCGTAGCGGTCCTCCACCCACTTGACCTCCCGGCCCAGCAGCCGGGCGGCCCACGGCACCAGCACCTCCTCGGGGTAGGGGTGGACGACCTTGGTGCCGAAGCCGCCGCCGACGTCGGGGGTGATGACGTCGACCGCCACATCGGGCAGGCCGAGGATGTTGGCCACCGCGGCCCGCACCCCGGTGGAGGTCTGGGTCGACGTGCGCAGGCGCAACCGGCCGTCCTCGTCGTCCCAGCGGGCATGCACGCCCCGGCCCTCCAGCGGCGAGGACAGCGAGCGCTCCATGGCCAGGTCCAGCTCCAGCACGTGCGGCGCGACGGCGATGGCGGAGGCTGCATCGCCCAGCTGCTGCGTGGTGACGGCGGCGACGTTGCCGGGCACGTCCTCGTGGACCAGCCGGTCGCCGGCCCGGGCCGCGTCCAGGCCCACCACCGCGGGCAGGGGCTCGTAGTCGACCACGATCCGGTCGGCGGCGTCCTCGGCCACGTACCGGTCGACCGCCACCACCATGGCCACGGCCTCGCCGACGTGGTTCACCTCACCCCGGGCCAGCGCGTACTGGGTGCGGGGATGGGTCAGGTCGGGGTGCGGGATCAGCAGCGGCAGCGGATCGGCCAGGCGCCCCGGCAGGTCGTCCCACGTGTACACGGCCACCAGGCCGTCCACGTCCAGCGCGTCGCTGACGTCGATGCCGGTCATGCGAGCGTGGGCGTGGGGGCTGCGCACGAAGGCGGCGGCCAGGGCGTCGTGGCCGGCGTCGTCCAGGAACCGCCCTGCCCCCCGCACCAGGCGCTCGTCCTCCCGGCGCTCGACCCGCTCGCCGAACCACTGGGTGGTCACGGCCCCTCCCCCGCCAGCTCGGCCGCCCGGCGCACCGAGCGCACGATGTTGACGTAGCCGGTGCAGCGGCACAGGTTGCCGCCCAGCGCCTCGGCGATCTCCCCGTCGCTGGGATCGGGGCGGCGGGCCAGCAGGTCGCGGGTGAGCAGCAGGAACCCGGGGGTGCAGAAGCCGCATTGCAGGCCGTGGCACTCCCGGAACGCCTGCTGCACCGGGCTGAGCTCGCCGTCGGGCCCGGCCAGGCCCTCGACCGTGGTGACCTCGGCGCCGTCGACCATGACCGCGAACGTCAGGCACGAACGCACGGGCTCGCCGTCCACCAGCACGGTGCAGGCCCCGCACACCCCATGCTCGCAGCCCACGTGGGTGCCGGTGAGGCGCAGGTCGTGGCGCAGCAGGTCCGACAGCAGCCGCCGGGCGGGGACCCGCGCGGCGCGGGCCACGCCGTTCACCGTCAGCACCACCTCGTGGACCGGTTCGGCGGTCACGCCGGGACCTCCGCCGTCTCCCGGGCCCGGGCCAGCGCGGTGGGCACGGCCCGGGCGGTGAGCGTGGCCGCCAGGTGCCGCCGGTAGGCGCCGGTGGCATGGATGTCGTCGGTGGGGTCGAGGGCGCCGGCCACCAGGTCGTACACGTCGGCGCCCCCCGCCACCGCGAGGCTCAGGTCCACCACGACGGGGGTCGGGGCGCACGACAGGTAGGCGGCCCGGGCCGCCACCGGCTCGCCGCCCGCATCGACGGTCACGGTCAGGGCGACGCCGGCCAGCGCGTAGTCGCCCTTGCGCCGGGCCAGCTCGTCCAGCGCCCAGCCGGTCCGGGCGCCCAGCAGCGGGAAGCGGGCGGCCACCGCCAGCTCGTCGAGCGCCAGGCTGGTCTCCAGCGGCCCGAGGAACAGCTCCGAGGCCGCCACCCGCCGGGTGGCCAGCCGGCCCGCCCGCCAGGCCACGACCTCCACCGAGCCGTCCAGCAGCGCCAGCACCGCGGGCAGCTCGGCGGCAGGGTCGCCGTGGGCCAGCGAGCCGCACACGGTCCCCCGGTTGCGGATCACCGCGTGGGCGATCCAGCCCGCGCCCTCGGCCACCAGCGGATGGACCGCGGCCACGTCCGGGTTCTGCAACAGGCGCGCGTGGCGGACCGTGGCGCCGATCACCATCTCGCCGTCGTCCATGGTGATGGCATCGAGGCCCAGGTGGTTGACGTCCACCAGGTGCTCGGGGGCGGCCAGCCGGAAGTTCATGAGCGGGATGAGGCTCTGGCCCCCGGCCAGCACCTTGGCCCCCTCCCCCAGCTCGGCCAGCATCCGGGCCGCCGTGACGAGATCGGCCGGGCGGTGGTAGGTGAACGGCGGTGGCTTCACGGCGCCGCCACCTCCGCCGCTGCCAGGGCGTCGAGCGCGGTGGTGAAGCACTCGAGCGGCGGGCGGACCAGCCCCGCACCTACCTGGCCGGTGCCGGCCACCCGGCCCGCCATGCCGGTGTTGATGATCGGGGCGATGCCGGTGCGCACCACCGAGAGGACGTCGATGCCGAACGGCACGCCCCGGAACCCCAGCACCGGCAGCGTCCACCGCGGGTGCTCGGCCACCGTGACCTGGTACATCAGCTCGGTCCAGGTGCGGGCGTCGTCCACCTCGCCGCCCACCAGGCCGACGATGGCGGGGGCTCCGGCCATGGCGAACCCGCCCAGGCCCACGGTCTCGGTGATGGCCGAATCGCCGATGTCGGGGTTGGCATCGCCCGGCCCGAACCCACCGAGGAAGAGCCCCTCGGGGACCGCGGCCGGCCCCGTGAACCAGCGGTCGCCGGTGCCCGAGACCCGGATGCCGAACTCCGTGCCGTTGCGGGCCATCGCCACCACGACGCTCGACCCCGGCACACCGGCGCCGGCGTCGGCCACGAGCTTGCCGGCGGCCATGACCACGTTGAGCAGGAAGTGGTCGTTGGCGTCGATGAACGACAGCACCTCGGCCACGTCGTCCGCCCGCCGCGCCCCCACCTCGATGGTGCGCACCAGGTCCGGCGCCAGCGCCCGCACCAGCAGGGAGGTGCCCGCCCGGTTGCGATTGTGGCCCTCGTCGCCCATGGCCACCATCGAGGCGATCAGCGCGCCGACGTCGATCGGGCCATGGCGCTGGAGCGCAGCCGCCAGAGTGGGGCCGAGCACCAGCTCCATCCACAGCAGGCGCTCGGTGACGTCTTCGCCGAAGGCGCCGTAGCGCAGCACCTTGCCCAGGCCCTCGTTGAGCGTGCTGTAGCTGGTCCGGCCGCCGTCCTCGACCACCCACATGGGCATCGACGGGCTCACCACCCCGGCCATCGGCCCCACCGCCTGCCGGTCGTGGCACGGGGACAGCTCGATGCCGCCCGTGGCCGCCAGCTTCTCCGCCGAGTCGGGACCGTCGGCCCAACCCTCGTACAGGCAGGCGCCCACGATCGCTCCTCGCAGCGGGCCGGACGCATCGGCCCACCGGATGGGCGGACCGGCGTGCAGCAGCTGGCGCCCGCCGATGCCCACCACCTCGGCCGCGGCGCGCACGTCCACCAGGTGAGGGCGCACCGCGCCCATGCGCTCGACGGCGCGCTGGTTGGCGTCCACCAGGCGAGGATCGGCCATCACGGCGGCCACCGCCGCGGCCGACGCCGCCGGGGGCGGGCGCCAGTCCACCGGGACGGTCTCGATGCCCTGGGCCGTCAGGGCCTCGTCGAAAACGGGCGCGCCCACCGTGATCACCGCCTCGGGGCCGGAGAGGAGGTCCGCGAGGCTCACGGCTCGGCCGGCCCGTCCGTCTGGGCGCCGACCAGCAGGCCGGCGGCGTGGGTGGCGGCCCGGGCGATGCTGCGGTGCACGACGGCGCCCGCCGCGACCAGGGCCTGGGCCTGGCGTTCGAGGCCCTGGGGGTCGCCGGCCGTGCCCACCAGGGTGACGACCGGGGCGGCGCCGGTCTCGGCCAGCGCGGTGCCCAGCACCGACGCGGGGTCGGGATGAGCGCCGTGACCCAGCACGACGTCGAGGAGGACGACGCCGCTCCGGGCGGCCGCCAGCCGGTCGGCGACCGGGGCCGGGTCGATCATGGGATGGGGCCGCCCCGCGGTGAGCTCGTCGTCGCCCAGGTCGAGCAGGGCCGCGGCGCCGCCGGGATCGTCACCGGGGCCGATGTGGCGGCTCGGGTCGGGGTGGACGTTCGAGCGCACCGCACCGATCCGCTCCTCCAGCAGCACGAGGGCCTCCACACAGTTCGTGCCTCCGCTGAACAGCCCGAGCAGGGGGCCGGGGCGCGGCACCGGCGGGGTCCCCCAGCTCGCCGGCTCGGGGAACGGCCGCCCGAGCGTCCGGGCGATGTCGGCGGTGGCGTCGGTGAGCGTCGGGCACCCCGGGCCGACCGGCGCCAGCACCACGGGCGTGGCGCACTTCGCCGCCGCGACCGCCAGGGCGTCGGCGACGTCGGGTGCGGGGGGCTTCGACACCACGGCGATGACCTCGACCTGCGGATCGGCGTCGAGCGCCTGCAGCGCGGCCAGGGCCGACACCCCGCCCACCGTGGCGGACAGGTCCCGGCCGCCCACGCCCAGCACGTGGCGCACCCCGATCCCGGCGCCGTCCAGCAGCCCGCACACCTGCTGGGCGCCGGTCCCCGAGGCCGCCACCAGACCCACCGGCCCCGGCACCACCACGTTGGCGAAGCCGAGGCCCACGCCCGCGAGGATGACGGTGCCGCAGTCGGGCCCCATGACCAGCCGGCCGCGGGCGGCGCCTTCGCGCTTGAGCGCCACCTCGGCGTCGAGGTCGACGCCGTCGCTGAACACCATCACGTGCCGGCCGGCGCGCAGGGCCGCGGTCGCCTCGACGTAGGCGTGGGGCCCGGGGACGGACACCACCACCACACCCGCGTCCGGACGCTCGGCCGCGGCCGCCTCGACCGTGTGCGGCGGGACTCGGGCGGCCCCACCCGGCACGGTACGGCGGCGCTGGGCCAGCGCCCGCTCGACCGCCGCCACCGCGGCCTCGACCGCGGCGTCGTGCACCGCCCTGACCGCGACGACGAGGTCGTCGGGGCCTGCGTCGGGCGGCGGGAAGCCGGCGTCGCGGAGCAGGTCCCGGTTGAGCGGGGTGGCCATGGCGGCGATCACGGCCTCCACACCCGGCTCGGCGGAGGCGGCGGCGCTGGCCCGCATCAGGGTCACCGAGTCGTGGTACCGGCCCCGCTCCACCCGCACGATCTCACTCACGCCGCGCACCCCACCGTCAGCCCCGCGGCCAGGTACCAGCCCCGCTCCACCCGCACGATCTCACTCACGCCGCGCACCCCACCGTCAGCCCCGCGGCCAGGTACCAGCCGCTGGTGTGGCCCAGGGCCAGCAGCCGGCGGGCGGCACCGGGCCGGCCCCGCAGGGCCGAGGCGGCCTCGGGTACGACGGCACCCTGATCGGCCGCCGCCAGCAGGGCGGCCGACAGCCGGGTGGTGTGCGCCTGTGCTCGGAGGCGCACCGCCCGTCCCAGGGCATCGGCCACCGGCACTCGGCGGGCGCGCAGGGCGGCCAGGCAGCCCGCCAGCAGGTCGTCGCCCGCGGGTGTGAGG
>JBKPRV010000290.1:0-4292 GCA_046734715.1 Actinomycetota bacterium
ATCTCGTTCTGCGGCAGACTCCCAAGATGGATCATGTCGAGGTCGACGGCATGCGGATCGCTTACAGGCGTGCGGGCGTCGGGCCGGCTCTTGTCATGCTGCACGGCGCGCCGAGCGACAGCCGCACCTGGCAGTGGATGCTTCCCGACCTTGCACTAGACCACACCGTCGTTGCGTGGGACGCGCCCGGCTTCGGCGAGTCGTCGGACATCGAAGACAGCTGGCGAGCACCGGAGTTTGCCGACGCCCTCGCGGCCTTCGTCGCCGCGCTCGGCATTCAGCGACCGCACCTCGTCGGTCATTCGTTCGGGACAATGGTCGCGTTGTCGATGTTTGGGCGGCATCCCGCGGTGCCGGCGAGCCTCGTGCTCATCGGCGGCTACGCGGGCTGGGCAGGTTCGTTGCCGCCACACGAGGTGGCACGACGGCTCGAGATGTTCGTCAGCATGGCCGAGCTGGGCGACGCGTTCGACCCGAGGTCCTACCCGGGCTTGTTCTCCGACCTGATCCCGGCTGACCGCGCAGCCGCGTTGGCCACCATGATGCGTGAGAACATACGTCCGGCGACGATTCGGGCCGCGGGCCACATCGGGGCCGAGACTGACCTCCGGCCGGTGCTGCCCACCGTCGACGTCCCGACTCTCGTCCTGCACGGCGAGGCCGACGCTCGATCGCCACTCGCGAACGCCGAGGCGCTCCATGCCGCCATCTCGACATCGCAACTCGTTGTGCTTCCGAAGCTCGGTCACGCGTGTGTGGTCGAGAACCCCGAGGTGTGTTCGGCGGAGATCCGCCAGTTCGTCAACACAGCCAACTAGCCCGCCGTGGCTCTCCGGCACTGGTCCGCGGTCAGGGTTTGCGGGCGACGACGCCGTAGAAGGGCGTCGGCCAGTCACCCGGTGGGGGCGGTGGGCTGCCCGGAGCGTGCCAGAGATCGACCGGGACGAGGCCGGGCGGGAGGGGCTCGGTGCCGTCGAGGAACCGGCAGATCTGGTCGTAGGTCCGCAGGACGAGGGTAAAGCCGGGTTGCTCGTTGATGCGTCTTGCCGCCTCGGTCACCTCGTTGGCGATGATGTCGCTGGTGAGATGGGAGATCACGAGAAAGCTGCCGGACGGTACGGCATCCACGAACTGGGCGACGATGCGGTAGGGGTCGTCCTCTTCGCGGACGTGGTGGAGGATGGCGACACTGACGATCGCGACGGGCTGATCCAGATCGAGGACGGTCTGGGCCTGCCGGAGGATGGTGTCGGGGTCGCGCAGATTGGCATTGACGTAGGCGGTGGCACCCTTCGAAGCGCTCTTCCTCAGCGTGTGGGCGTGGGCGAGCACGACGGGGTCGTCGTCGGCGTAGACCACACGGGACTCCGGGGCGATGCGTTGTGCGATCTCGTGGGTGTTCTCTTCGGTAGGGATCCCGGCGCCGATCTCGAGGAACTGGCGGATGCCGGCCTCCCCGGCCAGATAGGTCACGGAGCGGGCGTGGAAGGCCTCGTTGGCTTGGACCGCGGCTCGGGCGTGGTCGAAACCACCGGAACCGGCCGCGGCGGCGAAGTCGGCGACCTCCCGGTCAGCGGTGAAGTTGTCGTCCCCGCCGCGCACGTAGTCGTACACCCGAGCAGGGTGCGCGACGTCGTGGGCGATCTCGATCGGTTCGGGCTGCGACCGACGCCGCTCGCCCGGAGTGTCTTTGGCGGCCATGATGATTCCCCTCGGGAACAGTATCGCTCGGCAGGGTCGTAGCTTCAGCGTTGTCGAGAGGAGGTCCGAGGTGTCGGACGCGGTGGACCCCCGATCCCGCCGCAAGTCCGCGCCTCACCTGACCGCGGGCCAGGCGTCAGCTGGTCCCGTCGCGGGCGACCTGGGCGACCACCCGCAGCAGTAGCACGCTGCCGGCCAGCAGCCCGCCGTAGCCGAGGATCTCGAAGATGCTCGCGCCGCCGACCGTGGCCGGGCTGTCGCCCGCCGCCGCCAGCAGCACCGCCGCAGCCAGCAGGAACGCGGCACCCACCGCGGCGAGCAACGCTCGGTTGACCAGCGTGCGCAGCACCCGGGCGTCGTCCTCGGCCACGACGCCGCGCAGCCGCAGGTCGCCGCGGGCGGCGAGCGCGAGTGTGCGGTCAAGGTGGTCCGGCAGGTGGCGCAGGCGGACAACCGCCGCCGCCAGCTCGGCGCGGGCCTCATCGCCGGGGTCGAGGATCGGTTCGCTGGCGCCGGGCCCGGCCACCTCCAGCGCCGCCGCCATGACCGACAACCCCGGCGACAGCACTCCGAGCGTCCCGTCGAGCGTCACCAGCGCCCTGGACAGCAGCAGGAGGTCGCCGGGCAGCCGGATGCCGAGCTCGCCGAGCATCGGCACGAGCGACTGGAGGACGTCGGGGGACACGGTTCCGCCGGGCTCCACGGCCTCGGCCAGGGCCCGGCTGATCGCGCGGTCGAGGCGGTCGGCCGAGGGCGCGTCGCCGATCTCCGCCACGGCCTCGATGCCGGTCCGGATCAGCGGCACGTCCTGGCGGACCACCCCGGCCACCACGTCGATGACGGCCGTCCGCTGCACCGGGTCGAGCCGGCCCACGGCGCCGAAGTCGATCAGGCCCAGCGTCCCGTCGGCCAGGACGACGACGTTGCCGGGATGGGGGTCGGCGTGGAAGAACCCGAACTGCAGGATCTGGCGCAGCACGACCTGCAGCAGGGATGTGGCCAAGGCCCGGCGGTCGAGGCCGGGGGACGTCAGCGCGCCGGGGCGGTCGGCGGTGATGCCGTCGAGGCGCTCCTGGACGAGCACGCGGGCGGTGCACAACTCGACGTAGACCCGCGGGATGCGCACAACCGGGGCCCTGCCGCGGTCGGCGGCGACCAGTGCGCCCATGTCCGCCATGGCGCGGGCCTCGCGGGTGAAGTCCAGCTCGGCCCGCAGGCTGCGGGCGAACTGGTCGAGCACGTCGCCTGTGCCCAGGCTGCGGCCGAGCGGCGTGCGGCGCTCGGCGAACTGCGCGAGCAGCGCCAAGGCGGCGAGGTCCCGCTCCATGACCTCGGCGATGCCCGGGCGCTGGACCTTGACGACGACGTCCTCGCCGCTGGCCAGGCGGGCGGCGTGGGTCTGGCCGATCGACGCGGCGGCGAGCGGCTCCCAGTCGAAGCTGGCGAACGCCTCCTCGACGGGCCGGCCCAGCTCGGCCTCGATCACGGCCCGGATGCCTTCGGCCGGCTCGGTCGGGGCGTGGCTCTGCAGCTTGGTGAGCTCGGCGCAGACGTCCGGGGGCAGGAGGTCCACCCGGGTGGCACCGATCTGGCCGAGCTTCACGTAGACGCCGCCCGCCTGCTCGAGCACGCGGCGCAGCCGGACGCCAATGGGCTCGGCCGCCCGCTCGGCCCGGCCGCCGGCGCCGAGCATCGGCCCGAAGCCCTGGGCCCGCAACAGGCCGACGAGCTCGCGGTAGCGGCGGACCACGTCCACCCGCCGCCGTACCGCCCGCAGCGGACGGGGAGCGACCAGCAGGCCGGCCGCCTCCGGGCGAGACAGGGACCCGGGCGGTGCCACCAGGTCGAGCCCCACGGCGATCGCCATCGTGGCCGGTACCGCGATGGCCAGCGTCTGGATCACCAGCCCGTCGGCGCCCCAGTCCCAGCCGTTGAGCCCGAGCGCCAACAGGCCACCGGTCGCCCAGCCGGCGGCGCCCGCGACCAGCGCCTTCGCCCAGCCGCGCCGGACGCCGAGCAGGCGGAGCGCGAGGCGGGTCGTGACCACGGCGAGGGCGGCCGCCACGACGATGCGGCCGGCGACCTCGGCGACGCTGGTGGCCAGTACCGTGACGGACATCGTGATCACCCCTGGTGCGCGGCTCCTGTGGTGCTCCAGCTTGGCTGGTCGCGCCGCTCCCTTACAGCGGCCGTCCAGGTCGCCCAACGAGCCAGCCGGCTGAAGCTCCCTGTTGGCGATCTCACGAGACCGGGCCCGCCCCCGACGTGGGCCACTTGCCAGACGGACGTAGCGACTCGGTTACGGATCCGGATCGATCCCACGACACGTGCGCGTCAGCTGGAACCGGGGGTGCACCTCATCTGTCTGACGTCATGTGACTGACGTTCGACACGTGGAGTGCCCGTCCCGACGGCGCTGACGAAAGGCAACCAAATGAGCGGCGGAGCAGGAGTCAGGAGGGCGATCGCGGTCGCCCTGATAGTCACCGGGCTGGCACGAGCCGGGCTGGCGGCGGCCGGTGCCGTGGCGGGCGCGACGACCAGCCAGCAGGTCTCCGGGGGGTCGTACGGCGAGTTCACCGGGCTAACAC
>JBKPRV010000291.1:0-4074 GCA_046734715.1 Actinomycetota bacterium
CGCCGGCGTCGATGCCCGCGGTGCGCAGGGCCCGGCGCAGGGCGGCGATGGTGGTGGCGAGGGTCGGGCGGATGAGCGACTCGAACTCGACCCGGGTGAGGCGGACGTCGGTGCGGAGGTTGGGCAGCACCACGGGGACCGGCGCGTCCGGGTCGGACGAGAGCGCGACCTTGGCCTCCACACAGGCGCGGCGCAGGCCGGCGGGGGCGGCCACCGTGGCCGGGTCGCCCGGATCCAGCTCGTCCAGCCACTCGGCGACCTGGGCGGTGACGTGGGCCAGCACCGCGTCGTCGAAGTCGATGCCGCCCAGGTGCTCGAGGCCGATGGCGTCGCCCAGCAGCCGTTGCCCGTCGCCCCGCTGCGCCATCACGGCGGCGTCGAAGGTCCCCCCGCCCAGGTCGTAGACGGCCACGACGTCGCCCGGCCCGAAACGGGACGAGGCGGCGTAGTGGTGGCGGTGGCCAGCGGCTCGGATACGACCGTGACCGCCCCCGGGGGCCAGGTGCCGGCGCAACATTCGGCGTCGGCGATGTCGATGGCCTCGCGCAGGACGTCGCGCTTGTAGCCGCCCCAGTTGGCCGGGCAGGTCAGGATCAGGTGGTCGGGCGGCCCGCCCTCGGCGTCCGCCGCCCGCGCCAGCACCGCGTCGTCGCGCACCCACGCCAGCAGGCGCCCGGTGAGCGCGGCCGCCGACTGGGGCGTGCCGCCCAGCAGGATCGGCGTCCGGTCGCCCATGCGCCGCTTGAACTCCCTGCCCAGCCGGTCAGGGTCCCGGGCGCCCTGCTGCTCGGCGGGCTCGCCCACCAGCCACTCGCCGCCGGGGCACAGGTAGACGACCGAGGGGATCTCCGCCGCCCCGTTCCCCAGCGACACCACCCGGGCCCGCCCGTCGCGCCACGCAGCCGCGGCCGTGCATGTGGTGCCGAGGTCGACACCGAGGTCGTAGCCCACTCATCTCTCCCCGTGCGTGTGCCCGTGCCGGGATTCGGCGCGGGCGCACACAGGGGATGTGGGCCCCTGAACCCGCGGGGGTTACGCCCAGGCGGCGAGGCCGAGCTCGGCCGGGCCGACCAGGTCGGGGTGCCGGGGCACGATCCGGACGGTGAAGCCGTAGCGCCCGGCATGCTCGGTGAGCAGGGTGCCGACGTAGTGGGCGTGGTCGTCGTCGGAGTTGCCGTCCGGCGCCATCGACACGATGGTGTACCCGGTCAGCTCGCCGCCTTGCCCCACGGGGCCGTGCACCAGCTGGACGTCCACGTCCTCGGGGGCGAGGTCGCCCAGCGCCACCACCGCCTCCACCGTGCGGGAGGCGCCGAGGTCGGCGGCCGAGGGGTCGCCCTCGACCCGGTCGACGTGGACGCCGTGCCAGGCGTCCCGGACCCGCTCCTTCCACGCCGCGAGCGCCTTGGCCCGGGCGTGGCCCTCGGCCGACAGCGTCTCGGTTCGGGCCGCGGTGGGCTCGTACAGCTGCTCCACGTAGTCGGCCACCATGCGCGAAGCGGTGACCCGCGGGCCCAGCGAGGCCAGCGAGCGCCGCACCTTCTTGAGCCAGCGGCGCGGCACAGGCCCGCCGTAGCGCTCGTAGAACAGCGGCACCACCTGCCGTTCCAGCAGGTCGAACAGCGCGCCGGCCTCCAGGCGGTCGCGGCGCTCGCGGTCCTCGACGTCCTCGGCGGACGAGATGGCCCAGCCGTTCTCGCCGTCGAACATCTCGTGCCACCAGCCGTCGAGGATCGACAGGTTGAGCCCGCCGTTGAGCGCGGCCTTCATGCCCGACGTGCCGCACGCCTCCTGGGGACGGCGCGGGTTGTTGAGCCACACGTCGCAGCCCTGGTACAGCGCCCGGGCCACGGAGATGTCGTAGTCGTCGACGAACACCAGGCGGTGGCGGATCTCGGGGTCGGACGAGAAGGCCACGATCTGGCGGATCATCTCCTTGCCTCCCTCGTCGGCGGGGTGGGCCTTGCCCGCGAACACGAGCTGCAGGGGCCGGTCGGGCGACAGCAGCAGCTCGCGCAGGCGCTCGGGCTGGGACAGCAGGAGCGTCGCCCGCTTGTAGGTGGCGAAGCGCCGGGCGAACCCGACGGTCAGCACCCTCGGGTCCAGCACCTCGGCGGTCCAGGCGACGTCGGAGCCCGTCAGGCCGCGCGTGGCCGACGCCTCCCGCAGCCGGCGGCGCACGAAGGTCACCATGCGCTCCCGGCCCTGCTCCTTGGCCCGCCACAGCTCGTCGTCCGGGGCCTCGGCGATGCGGGCCCACATGTCGGGACGGGCCTCGTCCCAATCGGGCAGGACATAGCGCGACAGGATGTCGGCGATCTCGGGCGAGACCCAGGTGTGGGCGTGCACGCCGTTGGTGATCGAGCCGATGGGGGTCTCATCCGACTCGAGGTCGGGCCACAGGTCGCCGAACATGTCCCGGCTCACCTCACCGTGGAGCTGGGCGACGCCGTTCGACCGCCCGGCCAGGCGCAGGCCCATCACCGCCATGTTGAACTTCTCGTCCGGCTCGTCCCCGGGGCGGTGGCCCAGGGCCACGAGGTCGCCGATCTTGACCCCGACCTCGTCGGCCCAGCGGCCGAAGTACTTCTCCATCAGCGGCAGCGGGAAGCGGTCGATGCCCGCCGGCACCGGGGTGTGGGTGGTGAAGATGCAGCCGGCCCGGTTCGCCTCGATGGCCTCGGGGTAGCTCAACCCCTCGTCCACCACCATCCGGCGGATGCGCTCCAGGCCCAGGAACCCGGCGTGGCCCTCGTTGGTGTGGAACACCTGGGCCTCGATGCCCACGGCCTCCAGCGCCCGGACCCCGCCGATGCCCAGCAGGATCTCCTGGCGCAGCCGGTGCTCGGTGTCGCCGCCATAGAGCCGGTCGGTGACGCTGCGGAGCTCGTCGCTGTTCTCCTCGACGTCGGCGTCGAGGAAGTACAGCGGCACCCGGCCCACGTCCGCCTTCCACAGCTGCGCCACCAGCGGGTGCTCGTCGGCGGCGAGGTCGACCTCGACGCGCACGTCCTCACACAACGTGAGTGCCATGACGTGGGGGTCGAGCAACGGGTAGCGCTCCTGCTGCCAGCCGTCGGCGTCGAGGCTCTGGCGGAAGTAGCCGTGGCGGTAGAGCAGACCCACACCCACGAGGGGCACGCCCAGGTCGCTCGACGACTTGAGGTGGTCGCCGGCCAGCACGCCCAGGCCCCCCGAGTACTGGGGGACGGCCTCGGCGATGCCGAACTCGGGCGAGAAGTAGGCCACCAGGCCCAGCGGGCTGTCCTTCCGGGTCTGGAACCAGCGCTCTCCGTCCAGATAGCGCTGCAGCTCGCTGCGGACCTCGCCCAGGAACCGCCTGAACCCGGCGTCGCGGGCCAGGGCGACCAGGCGCTCACGCGGGACCAGGCCGAGCAGGCGGACGGGGTCGTGGACGCTGGCGTCCCACAGGTCGGGGTCGACCCAGCGGAACAGGTCCCGGGTCTGGTCGTCCCACGACCATCGCAGGTTGAACGCCAACTCCTCCAGAGCCGTGAGCTCGGGCGGGAGGGAGGGCCTGACCGTGAAGCTGCGCAGTGCCTTCATCGCTCGCGCACCGTAGTGAGCGCGGGCGGTCCCGCGCCCCTGGAGGGGGACCCCAGGGGCGCGGGTTCACCGAGGGTTCACTCGAGTCATTCAGAAGCGCCCGACAGCCCCAGAGCAAGTTTGCCCGCGTAGGCCAGCGTGTTCTCCGGGGTGAAGGGATGGAACGTCCCCGCCCGCACGTCCCGGAAGGCCCGCTCCAGCGGCGAGCTCCGGAAGAACGAGCGGCCGCCAAGCGTGTCCATGGCGAGGTTGACCACCTCGCCGGCGCCGAGCACGACCTGGCGCTTGGCCACCATCACCGTGTTCAAGGTCTCGGGGCCGGGGGCGTAGCCGTCGCCGAGCTCGTCCACGGCGCCCATCAGCGCCCACCAGGACACCCGCAAGGTGGCATCCATGAGCCCGACCTGGCGCTGCACCCGGGCCAGGTCGCCCAGGGCCGCCGGGCCCCGCGACCCGGACGCCGTGGCCGCCACCGCCGCGTCCCGGGCCCCGGAGGCGATGCCGAAG
>JBKPRV010000292.1:0-17671 GCA_046734715.1 Actinomycetota bacterium
CCCGGCGGCCAGGTCCGCCCGCAGCCCGCCCAGCCCGGCGGTCACGGCCGCCGCCCATGCGGTGGGGAGCATCGGCCCCGGCGCGACCACCCGCCCCAGCTCCTCCAGCACGACCGCGAGCTCGGCGTAGCCCGCCCCCTGGCCTCCCTCCGCCTCGGGCACCGCCAGGCCGAGCCAGCCGAGGGCGGCCAGCTCGTCCCAGAACGGCGGGAGCGCTTCGTCCCCCGCCTCCGCGGCGTCGATGGCGGCTCGGGCCACGGCGGGCGGGCAGCGATCGGCGGTGAACCGCCGGGCCACGGCGAGGAGAGCGAGGTGATCCTCACCGATGGCGATGCTCACTTGGCAGTCCCCCCGACCTGTCTAACGATGACGTCACGTTAGCTAGCCTCCCCGGCGGGATGACGATCCACTACGAGCAGCTCGAAGGCCACGTGGTGCGGATCACCATCGACCGGCCCGTGGCCCGCAACTCGCTCGACCTCCACGGTTTCCGGGACCTGGCGCAGGCCTGGCGGCGGTTCCGGGACGACGCCGAGGACTGGGTGGCGATCGTGACCGGGGTGCCGGGCGAGTTCATGACCGGTGCCGACCTCAAGACCTACATCCCCCAGATCACGGCCCTGCAGGCGCAGATCCAGACGGGTGAGGTCGAGGAGATCGACGGCTGCCGGCTCCGGGACGGCACCGACGCGGTGCTGCGCAGCCTGCGGATCTACAAGCCGATCATCGCCGCCGTCGACGGTCCCTGCGTGGCCGGGGGCATGGAGATGCTCGGCGGCACCGACATCCGCCTCGCCACCGAGCGGGCCACCTTCGGCGTGATGGAGCCGCGGCGGGGCCTGTTCGCCGGAGGCGGGACCACCGTGCGGCTCCCCCGCCAGCTGGCCTTCCCCGCGGCCATGGAGTTCCTGCTCACCGCCGAGGCCTTCCCGGCGGCCCGGGCGCTGGAGCTGGGCCTGCTCAACGAGATCGTGCCCGGCGAGGAGCTGGCCGAGCGGGCGCTCGACTGGGCGCGGCGCATCACCGTCAACGCGCCCCTGGCCGTGCAGGCGACCAAGGAGAGCGTGCTGCGGGGCCTGGCCGTCGACCAGCGCGGGGCCTACCGGATCGAGGACGAGCTGGCGGGCCGGGTCTTCGCCAGCGAGGACGCCCAGGAGGGGCCCCGGGCCTTTGCCGAGAAGCGCCCTCCGGTCTGGAAGGGCCGGTGACGGTCGACCCTCGCACCCCGTGCCTCATCGGGGTGGCGCAGCGCACCGTCCGCCCGGACGAGGGCCCGTGCCCCGAACCGCTGGCGCTGTGGGAGGACACGGCGCGGCGGGCGGCCTCGGATGCGGTGCCCGGCGGCGACCGGGTGCTGGCCGCGGCCGACAGCCTCCAGGTCGTGTACTGCATGGCGTGGCCCTACGACGCCCCGGTCGACCGGCTCGCCGATGCGCTGGGCATCTCGCCCCGCCACCGCCTCTACTCGGGCATCGGCGGCACCACCCCCGAGGTGCTGGTCGAGGACGCGGCCGAGGCCATCCTGGCCGGCCACTACGACGTGGCCGTGATCGCCGGGGCCGAGGCGCTGGACACCCGGCGCCGGGCCCGCAGGGCCGGCGAGCGGCTGGCCTGGAGCCACCGCGATGCCGACCCGCCGCCGTTCCCGTTCGAGGCGCCGTTCCACCCCGCCGAGGTGGCGCACGACGTGTTCCAGGCGTGGCTCACGTTCCCGGTGTTCGACATCGCCCGCCGGGCCCGGCTGGGGGTGGCGCCCGCGGAGTACGCCGCCGCCGTCGGCCGGCTGCTGGCCCCGTTCAGCGAGGTGGCGGCGGCCAACCCGTACGCCTGGTTCCCGGCCGCGGTCCCCGCCGAGGTGCTGGCCACGCCCACGCCCGACAACCGGCTGGTCGGCTACCCGTACACCAAGCGGGCCATCTCGGTCATCGACGTCGACATGGGGGCGACCGTGGTCGTCGCCAGCCACGAGGCGGCCGACCGGCTGGGCGTCCCGCCGGAGCGCCGGGTCTACCTGCGCGGCTGGTGCTACGCCACCGATCCCGTGTACCTGGCCGAGCACGCCGACCTGTCCGCCTCGCCGGCCATGGCCGCTGCCGGGGCCGAGGCCCTGCGCGCCGCGGGCCTGGGGATCGACGACGTGGCGCACGTGGACCTGTACAGCTGCTTCGCCAGCTCGGTGCACCTGGCCTGCGACGCGCTGGGCCTGGCCCTGGACGACGGCCGGGGCCTCACCGTCACCGGGGGTCTGCCGTTCGCGGGCGGGGCCGGGAGCAACTACGTGCTCCACAGCCTCGCCACCATGGTCGAGGTGCTGCGGGCCGACCCCGGCTCCATCGGGCTCGTGACCGGCGTCGGCATGCACATGACCAAGCACGCCTTCGGCGTGTATTCGACGGCGCCGCCCCCGGCCGGACGGGTGGCGCCGCCCGGCGCCGCCGGGGTGCAGCTCCGCCTGGACAGCGCGCCGGGGGTCACCATCGCCGACCGCCACGAGGGCGAGGCCACGGTGGCGTCCTACACGGTGGCCCACGGGCGCGACGGTGCGGCGGAGTGGGGCCTGGTGCTGGCCGACGTCGCCCCCGGGGTGCGGGCCTACGGCCGGGTGGAGGACCCCGCGCTGCTGGCGGCGCTGGAGGGCGAGGAGTGGGTGGGCCGGTCCGTCACGCTGCGCGAGGCCCCCGGCGAGGTCAACCTCGTGGGGGTGTGACGCTCAGCAGGTCGAGCACGTTGTCCCGCATGATCTTGCGGGTCTCCCGGTCGGTGAAGTGGGGGATGTCCTTCACGAACGCGGTGGGCTCGGGCAGGCCCTCGGTGTGGGGGAAGTCCGAGCCGAACAGCAGCCGCTCGACGCCGAGCAGGTCCTTCAGCGTGGCCATATCGTCCTCGTAGTAGGGGGCGACCCACACGTGCCGGCGGAACTGCTCGACGGGGTGCTCGGCGAAGGCGAAGGGCATCTTGCCGTGGGTGTCCCGCAGGTTCCGCAGCAGGTCGGGGACCCACATGGCCCCGTTCTCGATGGAGGCCAGGCGCAGGGCGGGGAACCGCTCCAGCACACCGTGGCAGACGATGGCGGCGAACGTGTCCGAGATGCTCCGGTCGGCGAAGGCCACGAGCGGGAAGGCGGCGTGCTTGAAGGCCGAGAACCCACCGCCTCCCCCGCCGGCGTGCGTCTTCCATAAGTCTCCGTAGCGAGCCACCCCGCTGAGCCCGGCGTGGAGGGCCAGCGGCACGCCCGCCTCGGCGATCAGGCCCCACACGGGGTCGAAGCGGGGGTGGCCCGGCGACTCGTAGCCGCCGTCGCCGTTGGGCACCGGCCCCGGCACGGCGACCAGGATCCTCGCCCCCAGGCCCAGCACCCGCGACACCTCGGCGGTCGCCCGCTCGGGGTCGGCGAAGCTGATCATCGGCGCGGCGTACAGGCGGCCGTCGCCGCGGTCGAAGCCCCAGTCCTCGTCCAGCCAGGAGTTGAAGGCGGTGAAGGCGGCGTGGAGGGCGGGGACGTCGTGGCGCATGGCTTCCTGCATGCCGACGCCCAGCGTGGGGAACAGCAGGGCACCTGCCAGCCCCTGCTCGTCGAGCAGCGCCACCCGCGCCTCACGCTGCCGGTAGGCGAGGTGGTCGGCGAGGGGCTCGAGCTCGCCGAACATCGTCTTCATGTCGATGCCGTCCTGGTTGCGGCCCCGGAAGTAGTCCTCGAGGCTGCCGGGCCGGGCGATGGGGTCGAAGGTGGGGTTGGGGATGAACTTGTTGACCCGCCCGCCCACCAGCAGCCGCCGCTTGCCGTCCACCAGCGCCCACTGCATGCAGCGCTTGGCCATGGCGGGGTCCATGTGGCGGATGAACGCGTCCTCCGCCTCGTAGTAGTGGTTGTCGGCGTCGAACGGCAGGAACCCGAGCTCGACCATGGCCGGAGCGTAGTCCTCGCCCGGGCTTTCTGACACTTGCGTCAGGTATGGTCCGGCCCATGATCGTGGACGGCTGGGTGAACCTGATCCCGGCGGGCTTCGCAGAGCGCTGGGTGGCGCAGGAGTCCCAGCAGGGCGTGGTCGAGCTGTTCGGGCCGGACCTCGCTCAGGGCCCCACGGTCGAGGGCCTGCTGGACGCCATGGACGGCGCCGGCGTCGACCTGGGCCTGCTCACCTGCGGCCTCGCCCCGCCCGAGCGGGCCCGCCGGTCGGGCGGCCTCGCCCCCGAGGACTTCCTGGCGCTGGCCGAGGAGCACAGCGGTCGCTTTCTGGTGGCGCCCACGGTCGAGCGGGCGGCCAAGCCGACGCGCAACTGCGCCCGCATCCGGGAGCTGGCCGAGCATCCGGCGGTGGCGCTGGTGCGCATCACGCCGCTGGTCGAGCAGTACGAGCTGAACCACCGCCTCTACTACCCCGTGTACGCCACCTGCGAGGAGCTGGGCCTACCGGTCTCGATCAACATCGGCGTGCCCGGGCCGCAGGTGCGGTCGCGCTGCCAGGACCCGGTGCTGTTGGAGGACGTGCTCATCGACTTCCCCGGCCTGACCGTGGTCGGCGCCCACATGGGCCACCCCTACGAGGCCCTGCTCATCCAGTACATGCTCAAGTGGCCCCAGCTGCACCTGATGACGTCGGCCTACCTGGCCACCTACATGGACCCCGGCCTGGTGCGCTTCATGGACTCGTCCCGGGGCCGCGGCCGCGTCCTCTTCGCCTCAGACCATCCGGTCATCCCGGTGGGCAAGGCCATCGACGCCGCCCGCAAGCTCCCTCTGTCGGCCGACGGCATGGCCCTGTTCCTGGGAGGTGCCGCCGCCACCCTCTTCGCCGGACGCCCGGGGATGACCCCGTGAGGACCGCGGTCATCACCGGGGCCAGCCGCGGCATCGGCCGGGGCGTGGCCGAGGTCCTGGCCGCCCGGGACTACGACCTGGTCCTCACGGCCCGCACCGAGGCCCCTTTGCGCGCCGCCGCCGACCAGCTCGGCGCCCGCTGGGTGGCCGCCGACAGCGCCGACCCGGACGCCTTCTCCCGCGTGGTGGTCGAGGCCGGCCCGGTCGACCTGCTGGTCCATGCCGCGGGCGTGATGGCGGGCACGTTCGTCCGCCAGGAGACGGTCGACGCCTTCGAGGACATCCTCCGCACCAACCTCACGTCCGCCTTCGTGGTCGCCCACGCGGTCCTCCCCGCTATGCCCGCGGGCGGCCGTCTGATCTACCTCTCCTCGATCTCGGCCCGCGCCCCTCACCCCGGCCGCTCCGCCTACTCGGCCTCCAAGGCCGGCCTCAACGCCTTCGCCACCGCCCTGGCCAAGGAAGTCGAACGCGACGGCATCGCCGTCCACGTCGTCACCACCGGCCCGGTAGCCACCCCCATGCTCGACGACGTCCGCTTCCCCATGCGCACCCTCGACGTCCCCGAGGTAGCCGAAGCAGTCGCCTGGCTCGACACCCTCCCGCCGAACGTCTCCCTCCCCGAGCTCTTTCTCACCTCGGTCGACACCGGCCCCTTCGCCCCCACCCCCTACATCCCCGCCGCCGCCCGGGCCCTCGGCCGCACCACCCTGCCGGACTAGAAGGGGCGCTGAGGGGGGCCGAGGCGGGGGCCGGGGGTGAAGGTGGCGGGGAGGTTGACCACGCCGTTGAGCTCGGGGTTGCCGGCGTAGAATCGGGTCGAGTCGTGGTTCACCGCGTAGTCGGGGATGCGGGTCAGGACCGCGCTGAGCAGGACTTGGAACATGGTGCGGGCCAGGTGCATGCCGATGCAGCGGTGGGGGCCGACACCGAACGCGAGGTGGGGGTTGGCGTCCCGGTCGAGGATCACCTCGTCGGGGTGGTCGAAGACCGTCTCGTCCCGGTTGGCCGAGAGCCAGCTCAGCATCAGGTGGTCGCCGCGGTCCAGGGACTGGCCGCCCAGCGTGGTGTCACGCGCCACCGTGCGGGTCAGGGTCTCGTTGACCGAGAAGAAACGCAGGAACTCCTCGGTGGCGGAGGGCAGGAGGGCGGGCTCGGCGATGAGGTGGGCGCGGAGGTCGGGGTGGGTGTCGAGGTGGTGCAGCGACAACGCGGTGAGGGACGTCGTGGTGTCCAGGCCGCCGCCGATGAGGTTCCACAGGACGCCCTGGAGCTCGGCGTCGCTCAGCAGGCGGCCGTCGACCTCCATGGAGATCAATGCGCTCAGCAGGTCGTCGCCCGGGTGCTCGCGGCGGTCGGCGATGACGTCGGCCAGGCGGGCCAGCATGGCGGGGACGCCGGCCACCGCGCGGTCGAACTCGGGCTCGCCGGGGCGGTGGGCGATGGTGCCGTGGAACAGGTCGGCGTACGGCTGCCAGCCGTCGAGCGGGAGGCCCACCAGGGCCATGGTCAGGATGGCGGGCACCGGGTTGGCGAGGTCGAGCACGAGGTCCATGGCACCCGACTCGATCTGCTCGTCCAGGAACCACGTCGTTGCCGCCTCCATGAGCGGGACCATCTCGGCCACGGCCTGGGGCACGAGGTACGGGTTCATGACCCGTCGCAAGGCGTGGTGGACCGGGCCCTCCACCTCGGCGATGCCCTGTGTGGGGATGGTGCTGGCGCGGGGGATGCCGGCGATGCCGAGGAAGCTGATCCCGTCCTCGGGCTCGCGGGTGTGGCGGCTGGTGAAGGTGTCCGAGTCCCGGGACACGGTGGCCACCTGCTCGTGGCCGCTCACCACCCAGAACCCGCCGTAGCGCTCGTTGTAGGCGACCGGGCAGCGGCGCAGCTCCTCCCAGTGGCCGACCCGGCCGGCGTGCCACTCGGCGTCGTGGTGGTCGAAGTCGACCGTGGCCCGATCCGTCATGCGTCCTCCGTCAGCCGGCGTGGCTCGCCGTCCGTGATCAGCACGAGGTCCCGTTCGAGGACCCCGCCGGTTCCCTCCTCCGCCACCCAGCCGGTGATGGCCAGGACCGTCCCCGGGGCCAGCATCGACCCGGCACCGTGGCCCGGACCGATCACCGGTGGCTCGAGGCCCAGCCCCACCCCCACGGCCAGCGGCTCGGGTGGCAGCGGCTCGCCGGTAGCGGTCCAGGCCTCCAGCAGGGAGGACCCGGTGGCGCCGGCCCAGCAGGCGGCGATCACGGCCTCGACCGCGGTGTGGCAGCGGACCGCCAGCTCGGCCTGGTGCAGGGACGGGGCGCCCCCCGCGGCGCGGGTGCGCCCGAGGCCGCCCTCGTAGCCCCGGAAGAACCCGCCGGCGTCGAGAGCCACCAGCCAACCGGCCTCGATCGGCTCCCGGCGCGCGATCCGGCGCAGCGCCACCGGGCCGTGAGTGGGGGTGGCGCAGGCCACGCCCTCGCTGGGAGGGGTCGGGGCGCCGGCGGCGGCGATGGCGGCCAGGTAGGTGGCCAGCAGGTCGCGCTCGGTCACGCCCGGCGACAGCACGGCCTCCATGGCCGCCAGCCCCACCCGGGCGATCCCACAAGCGGCCACGATGCGGTCCACCTCGGCGGACGACTTCGGGCCCCGGGCCGCCCACAACGCACCGCTCCCGTCGACCACCTCGGCCCGGGGCGAGGCGGCCACCAGCAGCCGCGGCAGCCCGGGACTGGACGAGGTGGTGCCCACCCGCTCGGCGTCGGCCAAGCCGGGGATGGCGGCCAGGGCCGCGGCGAGGTGGGCCGGGTTCCAGGACAGGCCGTACAGGTCGTCATGGCCCACCTCGGGCGGCACGTCGTAGTCCGACACGGACAGCAGGTGGACCCGACCGGTGGCCCGCACCGCGACACAGGCGGGGCCGAAGGGTCGCGAGCCGGCCGTCCACAGCTGGCGGGCGCCGGAAGCGAAGGCCACCTCGGCGGGCCGGCCCAGGACCAGCGCGTCGAGGCCGTGGTGCTCCATGGCGGTGAACAGGCGCCGGCGGCGGTCGGCCCGCAGCCCCTCGTCGTCGACGCAGGAAGGATCGGCCAGGACGCTCATGCCGGGACGAAGGGGTCGTAGGGGTGGTCGCTCAGCGGGATCCAGCCGTCGTCGGTGACGGCCACGATGTCCTCGGACCGGTAGCCGGCGGCGCCGTCGTCCCAGATCACCGGCTCCAGCACCAGCACCATGCCCGGCGCCATGACCAGCGTCTCGTCGAAGGCGTCGCCCAGGTCGGTGCCGATCATCGGCATCTCGGCGCTGTCGGTGCCGACCCCGTGCGCCAGGTAGAAGTGCTCGATCCAGGGGCGACGCCCGCCGGAGGCCGAGGCGTCGGCCGCGATGGCCGCCTCCCCCAGCTCCAGGGCGGTGACGCCCGGCTTGCACACCGCCAGCACCGCATCGACCACCGCCCGCCAGCGGGCGAACTGCTCCTGCTGGCGGGGCGTCGGCCGCGGATCGTCGCCCACGATCCAGGTGCGCCCGAAGTCCGAGGCGTACCCACCCACGTGGACCCCGGTGTCGACCCAGATCACCTCCCCCTCTGCCAGCGGCCTCGGCGCGCTGGGCGTGGGGAAGGCGAGGTCGCCGTGCACCGTCCACGGTCCGTCGGCCAGCGACAGGGGCATGGGCTGCCAGATGGGGTCGATGCCGTTCTGCTCGGCCCCCAGCTCGACGATCCGGCGCAGGAACGCGGCGCTGAGGTCGGTCTGGGTCACGCCCGGGCGGAGCAGTGGGTAGACGTCGAGCATCGCCTGCTCGTTGACGTGCTGGGCCTGACGGATGCAGGCCAGCTCGTCCGGTGTCTTGCACAGCTTGGCCGCGCCGAGCACGCCCGCGGCCGGGACGAGCGAGACCGAAGCACGGTCGAGGGCGGCGGCCAGCGGATGCGGCACCTCGTCGCACGCCAGCCGGGCACCTCCGGGGAAGAGGTCGGCCAGGGCGGAGACCAGCGCCGCGGCACCGTCCACGGTGTCGGGGCCGGCGGCAGCCCCGACGTGATCGGCGGGCAGCTCGGGAGGCGCGCCCTCGGGCCAGGGGGTGAACAGCCAGGGATGCTCGGCTCCGGCTACGACCACCGCGACCATCCGCAGCAGCGCGGCGCGGCCGCTGTCGCAAGCGGGGGCGTCGGCGCCGGTCGCGTAGGTCACGGCGCTGGTGCCGAGCAGCAGCAGACCGTCGAGGCCCTGGGCCGCGAGCTGGTCCTGCAGCTTGGCCTGGCGCTCCGCCCGCATCCGGGCCCGATCCGCCTCCAGCGGGACGGAAAATGACACGACTGTCAGATTAGAGGCCGAGCGGATCAGGCGTGAGCCACAGCCCAAGAGTCCGCGATTTGGTGGCCGAGCCGCAGCTCGACAGCGAGGCCTCCAGGCAACACAGCATCGCAACACGAGATCACGTGACCTGACCGCGGACGTTCTTAGAGCAGGGCCGGGAGCTCGGCCCGGACGATCTTGCCCATGGCGTTGCGAGGCAGCGAGTCGACCACCGCGAACCGCTCAGGGACCTTGTAGCGAGCCAGTCCGGCCAGGCAGTGCGCCCGCACCGCCTCCTCGTCGAAGGCGCCGGCCACCTCGACCACCGCCACCACCCGCTCCCCCAGGCGCTCGTCGGGGACGCCCACCACCGCGCAGGCCGTCACCCCGGGGGCCTCCAGCAGCACCCGCTCGACCTCGGCCGGGTAGACGTTGGCGCCGCCCCGCACGATGAGCAGGCTCTTGCGGTCCCGGATGAACAGGTAGCCGTCGTCGCCCAGCTCGCCCAGGTCGCCCGTGTGCAGCTCGCCGCCGGCCAGCGCTTCGGCCGTGGCTTCGGCCCGCTGCCAGTAGCCGAGCATGGTCCGGTAGCGGTCGTCCCCGGCTGCAGGGCCCACGCACACCTCGCCGTCCACCACCCGCACGGCCAGGTGCGGCAGCGGCCGCCCGCTGGCGCCGGGCACGTGCCCGCCGTCCCGGGGGTCGATGGCCACCACGGTCGGGGCCTCGCTGAGCCCGTACGTCGCGGTCACCGGCAGGCCGAAGCGGGCCTCGAACCGCTCCCGGATGGTCTCGGGGCAGTCGGCCCCGCCGGTCCACACCTCGGTTAGCGAAGCCAGGTCGGCAGGGGCGACCGCGTCCGATGTGGCCAGGTCGTGGAGCAGGGCGGGCGGGCCGTTCCAGGTGGTGACCCGCTCACGCCGGATCCAGTCGACCACGCCCTCGGCGTCGATCCGGTCCATGACGATCGAGCATCCGCCCGCCTGGGACACGAGCAGCGTGGTCAGCACCGCCATGTTGAGGATGGTGAACGGGAAGCAGTCGCCCTTGCGCAGGTCGGGCCCGTAGCCGCGGGTCTCGACCAGCACCGTGCCCGGTGTCAGCAGGTTGTGCTGGCTGTGGACCGCGCCTTTGGGGTGGCCGGTGGTGCCGCTGGTGTAGGCGATGCCGGCGGGGGCGAACGGGTCCACGTCCACGCCCACCGGACCCTCGCGGGCCGCGTCCATCGCCGCCTGCCACTCGCCGGGCGCGACCGAACGGACCCCGAGGTCGCCCCCCTCGTCGTCGCACAGCAGCAGCGTCGCCCCCGCGTCGGCCAGCAGGTAGCGCTTCTCGGGCGGGGCCAGTGCCCGGTTCACGCCCAGCCACACCGCGCCCAGCCGCATGGCTCCGTGGAAGGCGACGACCACCGCGGTGTCGTTGGGCAGCGAGGCCGCCACGCGGTCACCGGATCTGACACCCAGGTCACGAAGGGCCCAGGCGGCCCGGTCGGCCAGCCGGTCCAGCTCGGCGTACGTGAGCCGGTCGGAGCGGGTCACGAGGGCCTCGCGGTCGGGGTCCGTGGCGAGCACATCGTCGAGGACGCGGGCCACCGACGAGGGGACGGGTCGCATCGGGGGGCAACCTACCCCGCCGACTAACATCCGTGTCAGGTTAGGAGGGACCGGATGGACTTCGACCTGGGGGACCAGGCCGCGGCGCTGCGCAGCCGGCTACGCGAGCTGATCACCAGCCACATCGCCGAGGACTACCTGGGCGCGTTCACCGACGACCCGGCCGATCTGGACGTGGCCCAGCGCTTCTGCAAGCTCCTGGCCGACGAGGGGCTGCTCACCATCGCGTGGCCCACCGAGTACGGCGGGGGCGGCGGCTCGCTGTGGGACCAGACGGTCGTGCGCGAGGAGATGTGGGCCCACCACGAGCCCCGCGGCGCCCAGTACATGGGGCTCAACTGGGTCGGCCCGGCGATCATGGCCCACGGCAGCGACGAGCAGAAGCGCCGGCACCTGCCGGCCATCGCCGCCGGCGAGGTGATCTGGTGCCAGGGCTTCAGCGAGCCCGAAGCGGGCAGCGACCTGGCCTCCCTCCGCACCCGGGCCGTCCCCGACGGCGACGGCTGGCGCATCGAGGGCCAGAAGATATGGACGTCATACGCGGGCATGGCCCAGTGGTGCGTGCTGGCCGCCCGGGTCGGTGAGGGCCAGCGCCACGAGGGCATCACCATGTTCCTGGTGCCGATGGACACGCCCGGCATCACGGTGCGGCCCATCCGCTCGATGCTCGGCCCCCACCACCTCAACGAGGTCTTCTTCGACGACGTGGGGACCGGGCCCGACGCCGTGCTGGGCGGGGTCGGCAACGGCTGGGCGGTGATCCGCAAGGCGCTGGCCCACGAGCGCGTCGGCATCGCCCGCTACGCCCGCTGCGAGCGGCTGCTCTCCGCCCTCGGCCGCGAGCTGGCCCCCCACTGGGACCAGCTGCCGGCGTCGCTACGAGCCCAATGGGCCCGAGCGCTGGTGCAGGTGCGGGTGGCCCGCCTGCTCGCCTACCGGACCGTGCACGCGCAAGCCGCGGGCGAGCTGCCCGACGTGCTGGCGTCGGCCGCCCGCATCGCCGTCACCCAGTGCGACCAGGCGGTGGCCGAGGTGCTGGCCCAGGCGTTGGAGGACGAGGCTCTGGAGGCCGGGTCGAGCGCGCCGCTGCACGGAGCGGTGGAGGACCACTGGCGCTACGCCCAGGCGGCCACGGTGGCATCGGGGACCATCGAGGTCCAGCGCATGATCGTGGCCAGGGACCTGCTGGGGAATACCCGATGAACCCGGTCCTGCCCGACGAGGCGGTCGAGTTCGGCGCGGCTGCGGCCAAGGCGTTCGCGGCGCTCGGCGGGGTCGACGCGGCCCGCCGGGCCGAGGAGAACCCGGCTACCCGCGCCCAGGCGGTGGCCGGCGCGCTGGCCGCGCTGGGCACCGAGGACCTCGATCCCCGGGACGGGCCCGAGGCCCTCGCCGCCGCGGCCGCGCTGTGCGAGGCCGCGGGTCGCTGCGCGCTGCCGTACCCCGTGGCCGGCACCCTGCTCGCCGGCGCGGACGGGCGGCCCTTCGCGGTCGTGCCGGACCGCGCCGCCCGCGTCGACCACGGGGACCTGTTCGGCGAATGGCGGATCACCCGGCTGGCCGGGCCGGTGACGGTGGCCACGCGCCCCGACGGCGCTCGCGGGCTCGGATCGCGGCTGGGACCGTTCGTGACGGACCTGGTCGAGGCGGGACAGAACGGGGCCGGGGACAGCGACGCCGGCGGGGACGTGGCCCTGCACCTGGCGCTGACTGCGTGCTCGGTGCTGGGGACCGTCGACCGGGCGGTGGAGCTGGCGGTCGACCACGTGAACGGGCGCATCCAGTTCGGCAAGCCGATCGCCGCGTTCCAGTCCGTACAGTTCGCGCTCGCGGACGCCGCAGTGGCGGTGTCCGGGCTGCGGGAGCTGGCTCACTACACCCTGTGGCGCCCCACGCTGGTCGACGCGCTCGCCCTGCGGGTGCACGCGTTGGACGTGGCGCGGTCCGTCCTGAGGACGACGCAACAGCTCCACGGCGCGGCCGGCGTGTGCGACGAGTACGACATCTCCGTCCTCATCCGCCTGGTCCAGCCCGCACTTCGCCTGCCCTGGGGCGCCGAGCGCAGCGCCGAGGAGCTGGCCGCGGCCGTCGGGCGGGACGGCTTCGACGGCCTGTTCGAGCACGGCGGCGCCGCCGGGTGACGACCTTCGCCGGCCCACCGCCCGAGAGTGTCGAGGGCGTGGGTGCCCTCACGCTGGGCGGCTTCCTGGCCGAGGTGGCCGGGCGCTTCGGCCGCAACGAAGCGCTGGTCTCGGAGGATGCCCGTTGGACGTATGCCCACCTGGACCAGGAGGCAACGCGCATCGGGGCCGGACTGGTGGGCGCGGGCGTGAAGCCGGGCGACGGCGTCGGCATCCTGATGGGCAACCGGCCCGAAGCGGTCGCGGCCATCTTCGGGGCGGGCCGGGCGGGAGCAGTGGCGGTGCTCCTGTCGACCTTTGCGCCCCGGCCCGAACTGGCCTACATGCTGGAGCGGGCCGAGGTGACCGTCGCGCTGACCCAGGACCGCGTGGCCTCCCGGCGCCCGGGCGACGACCTGAACGCATTGGCTCCCGGGAGGGTGGCCGTGCTGGGCACGGCCTCATGGGACGACCTCCTGGCTGCGAGCGACAGTGACCTGCCGGAGGTCGACCCCGAGGACGACGCCCTCGTCATCTTCAGCTCGGGGACCACCGACCGCCCCAAGGCCATGCTCCACTGCCACCGGTCGCCCACCCGGCAGTTCTGGCTGCAGGCGCAGATCTTCGGCCGCCACCCGGGCACCCGCATGTTCAGCGCCCTGCCCCTGTTCTGGACCGCCGGCCTCAACACGGCCATGGGGTCGACGCTCGCCGCCGGGGGCTGCTGGGTCATGCAGGAGACGTTCGAGCCGGGCGCAGCCCTGGCCCTCATGGCCCGCGAAAAGGTGACCGAGCCGTACACGCTCCCCCACCAGACCCGGGCCCTGGCCGAGCATCCGGACTGGGAGCGCACCGACCTGTCCTCCCTGCGCTGCGTGTACGGCAAGTCGGCCTTCGCCCGCCATCCGAGCGTGACCGGCGATCCCGGCTGGTTCATGCCCGTCGGCTACGGGCTGTCCGAGACCTGCGCCTTCTTCTCGTCCCACCCCTCGACCGTGTCCCGCGAGGTCGCCAAGCAGAGCATGGGCCGCCTGCTGGCGGGCAACGAGCTACGGGTGGTCGATCCCGCGACCGGCGCCGCTCTCGGCGTGGGCGAATGGGGCGAGCTGGCTGTCCGCGGCCCGACGCTGATGCGCCGCTACCTCGGCCGGGCGCCGGAGGAGTGCTTCGACGCCGACGGGTTCTTCCCCACCGGCGACGTCGGCTGGGTCGACGGCGACGGCAACCTGCACTACGAGGGCCGGCGCACCGAGATGATCCGCACCGCGGGGGCCAACGTGTCGCCGGCCGAGATCGAGGTCCAGCTGCGGGCCTGCCCGGACGTGAAGCTGGCCCGCATCGTGGGCGTGCCCGATCCCCGCGTGGACGAAGTGGTGGTGGCCTGCATCGTGCGCACCGACGGCTCCGAGGCGGGTGAGGCCGACATCCAGGCCTTCCTGCGCGAGCGGGTGTCCAGCTACAAGGTGCCCCGCCACGTGCTGTTCTTCGCCGACGGCGAGATCCCCATGACCGGCAGCGAGGCCAAGGTGCGCGACGACGGGCTGCTGGCCCTCGTGGCGGACAGGCTGAACGGAGAGTGATGAGCGCCAGCCACGACGACGACACGATGACGCTCGACGCGTCCGACCTCGACCGCTACATGGGGGTGCCCATGCAGCCGGGCGAGCTCAAGGAGCCCGTCGCCGTCAACGACATCCGCCGCTGGGCGCAGGCGATGCACTACCCCAACCCACTCCACTACGACGAGCGCTGGGCGGCCGACAGCCGCTTCGGGCGGATCGTGGCGCCCCAGTCGTTCACCGTGGCCACCGACACGAGCCACGGCGCCTCGCCCGCGCAGGTGGGAAAGATCCCCGGGTCGCACCTCATCTTCGGGGGCGACGACTGGTGGTTCTTCGGCCCCCGCATCGAGGCGGGCGACCACATGGTGTGCCACCGCATGCCCTACGACTACCGGGTCACCGACACCAGCTTCGCCGGCCCGACCTGCTTCCAGCGCGGCGACACGCTGTACATCAACCAGCGGGGCGAGCGGGTGGCCCTGCAGCGCTCGACGTCGATCCGCTACCAGGTGCGGACGGCGCAGGAGAAGCGGCACTTCTCCGAGCCGTCCGACCCGGACTGGAGCGACGACCAGCTGGAGGACCTGGAGAAGCGCAAGCTGGCGTTCATCGACCAGATCCAGGCCCTGGGCCACGACCCCCGGACCTTCGAGTCGGTGGCGGTCGGCGACCGGCTGGCGGAGCACGTGCTCGGCCCGCACAGCCTGGCCAGCTTCACCACCGAGTGGCGGGCCTTCCCCATGACCACCTGGGGCGCCACCGCCAAGGGCCCGACCACGGTGCGGGCCGAGGAGCTGGGCTACACCAAGGAGATGGCGGGCTACGAGGGCGACCGCCGCATGGAGCGCCTCAACCCGGAGCTGACCGACGGCGCCTACTACGGCCCGTCGCGGGGCCACCTCCAGCCCCGCTGGGCGAAGCACGTGGGCATGCCCCGGGGCTACGGCTACGGCGCCTCCATGGGTGCCTGGATCCTCGACTACGTGGCCGCCTGGGCCGGCGAATGGGGTTTCATCACCCACTCCTCGGCCCAGTACCGCAGCCCGGCGTTCACGGGCGACGCCACCTTCCTGGCCGGCGAGGTGGTCGACACCAGGGTGGAGCGCAAGCGCCGCCGCCTCGCCACCGTGCGGGTCGAGCTGCGCAACCAGGACGACGCGGTGATGGCCAAGGCCACGGTCGAGGTCGAGCTTCCCTCCGACCGTGAGGATCTCGGCGGCGGTGGCTGAGCGGATCATCCTCGCCACCGCCCCACTGCGGGGGCCCGGCCTCGACGCCTTGCGCGCGCTGGGCGAGGTCGTCCTCGATCCGTGGATCGACCACCAGCCGCTGCGGCTGTACTCGGCCGAGCAGCTGGCGGCCCGGGCGACCGAGGTGGGGGCCACCGTGCTGATCTGCGAGGCGGACCGGTGCGCGGGTCCGGTCCTCGACCTGCCGCTCGAGGCGATCGGCGCCACCCGGGGCGACCCGACCAACGTGGACGTCCCCGCGGCTACGGCGGCGGGGATCCCGGTGCTACGGGCCCCGGGCCGCAACGCCGACGCGGTGGCCGAGCTGACCGTGGGCCTGCTGCTCGCCGCCACGCGGGGCCTGGTGGCGGCCGACCGGGACGTGCGGGAGGGGCAGGTGTACCGGGACGGCTCGATCCCCTACCAGCGCTACCGGGCCTGGCAGCTGGCGGGCCGGACCGCGGGCCTGGTGGGGTTGGGCGCGGTGGGCCGGGCCACCAAGTGGCGCCTGGAGGGCCTCGGGATGCGGGTCATCGCCAGCGACCCGTTCGCCGCCGACGCCAGCCACGACCTGGACGACCTGCTGGCGGAGGCCGATGTCGTGTCGATGCACGCGGCGGTCACCCCCGACACGGTGGGACTCATGTCGGACAAGCGGTTCGCGGCCCTGCGGGAGGGCGCGGTGTACGTCAACGCCGCGCGCGCCGCGCTGCACGACCTGGACGCCCTGACGGCCGCGCTCACGGCGGGGCACCTGGCCGCCGCCGGCCTCGACCACTTCGAGGGCGAGGCGCTGGCCACCGACCACCCGCTGGCCGGGATGCCCAACGTCGTGCTCACCCCCCACATCGGCGGGGCCACCTACGACACCGAGGCCAACCACACCCTGCTCATGGCCGAGGGCCTCGCCGCGCTGGCGCGGGGCGAAGTGCCCGCCAACCTGGCCAACCCGGAGGTGCTGGACCGTGGCTGAGGGCCCCACCACTGTGTCACCGACGACGACGGCCGAGGCCGTGCTCGCGACCGCCAAGCAGATGCTGGCCGAGGGCCTGGTGGAGGGCACGTCGGGCAACATCTCGGGCCGGCTCGAGTCGGGTTTGGTGTGCGTGACGCCGTCGTCGGTTCCCTACGACACCATGACGCTCGACGACCTGGTGATCGTGGACCTCGACGGGAAGGTGGTCGAGGGCACCCGCCCGCCCACGACGGAGAAGGACCTCCACCTGGCCGCCCTGCGGCGCTACCCGGAGCTGGGGGCGGTGATCCACACGCACGCCGTCTACGCCACCATGTTCGCCCTCGCCCACGAGCCGATCCCGGCGGTGATCGAGGAGGTCGTGGTCTACCTGGGCGGCGACATCCCCTGCTGCGAGTACCGGGGGACCGGCACCGCCGACCTGGGCGAGGAGGTGGCCGCCCGCCTGGCGGACCGGGGGGCGGCCCTGCTGGCCAACCACGGCCTGGTCACCTGCGGGCCGTCGCCCGAGAAGGCGCTGCGCAACGCGGCGCTGACGGAACGCACCGCCAAGATCGTGTGGGGAGCGAGGGCGATGGGCGCGACGATCCACCCGCTGCCGGACAAGGTGAACCGGGACATGGCCGGCGTCTACCGCTGGATGAGGGAGAACCCGTGAGTGAGCACATGGAAGCCGCGGTCCTGCGGGGACGCGGGCGGCTGGAGGTCTCCTCCGTGCCGGTCCCGATCCTGGGGCCGGACGACGTGCTGGTGGCCGTCGACTGGTGCGGCGTGTGCGGCTCCGACCTCCACATGGTGCTGGAGGGCTGGGGCGCCCCGGGCGGCTGGGGCGGCCACGAGTGGACCGGTCGGGTGGCCGCGGTCGGCGAGGGCGTGACCCGCTGGACCGAGGGCGATGCCGTGGTGGGCGGGCCGTCGGTGCGTTGCGGGGAGTGCCCGGCGTGCCGGGCGGGCCGGCCGTCGCTGTGTTCGGCTCGGGACACGCCCGGTGTCGGGCCCGAGCACGGCGCGTTCGCCACGTACACCCGGGTGGGCGAGGGCGAGCTGCTGGCGGTGCCGGACGGCCTGGAGC
>JBKPRV010000293.1:0-5114 GCA_046734715.1 Actinomycetota bacterium
CTTGCCGACGCCGAACTGACGCTCGAATCTCGGCTGTTCAGAGCACGCATGGAGTAGCCGCAGGTCGACGCCACCTCGGGCGGCGCGTACGGGTCGGCCCGGAGTGTCAGCGCCTGCCCGTCGAGTCGCGCCTGACCTGACAGAAGCGGGTAGCCTCATCGCCGCAAGTGCTGCTGGCGCAGCGGAAGCCTTGCATTGCAACCGCGCGGCGCGCAGAGCCACGCGCCCGAGCGGCCCGTCGGTGGCACGGAACCGGCCGGACGTCGCACAGAGTCGGCGATCTGATCGGCCACTGGCACAACCCACCGGTGTCCCAGAATGTGCGGAGCGTTGGCCCGCCGAAGGTGCCACCCAACGCCGGGAGGGTGACACCCTTCGGCGCCTCGGGGACGGGCCAACTTCTGAGTTGCCCGGGCGTTCTGGGAGACCCGCTCTTCGTCGTTGCGCGCGGGCGGGACCGTCTCGTCATGGTCACCGTCGCCTCCGAGTTGGGCACGGATTGTCCTAACTTCCGATCGCTATGGCCTCGATGTCTCTAGTGTCCGGGGTCATGGGCGAAGCCGCGGTGCTGGTCGACCTGTGGGCCCTTGGTGACCTGAAGACGCCGTGGTGTCTCCGGGTCGCTGTGACCCTGGAGATCGCTGACCTTCTTGTGGACGGCCCGGCCGCAGTCGATGAGTTGGCCGCTGCGAGAGGGTGCGACGGCGACGCGCTCCACCGCGTGCTGCGCCACCTTTCGACGAAGGGCGTGTTCGAGGAGCCCAGGTTCGGCGTGTTCGCGATCAACGGCGCGGCAAGGGAGCTGCTTGAGCCCCAGACCAAGCTCTACCTCGGGCTGGACGGCATCGGGGGCCGCTTCGCCAACGTGTGGTCGACGTTGCTGTCCTACGTCCGCACCGGCCGCCCGGCATACCGCGAGGTGTTCGGTGTCGACTTCTGGGAGGACCTGACCGTCAACCCACACATCGGCGCGAGCTTCGACATGTTCATGGACGTCGCACACGCGAGCCGCGACGGCAGCTTCCCGCTCGCCGAGGGCTGGGACCGCGTCAGCACCGTCGTCGACGTTGGAGGCGGCACCGGCGCGTTGCTGGCCGCGATCCTGCGAGCGCACCCTCATGTTCGCGGTGTGCTCGTCGACCTCCCCGGCACGGTCGCGCGGTCCGCCGACGTGTTCGAGCAGGCCGGGGTCGCGGACCGGGTGACCACGGTCGGCCAAAGCTTCTTCGATCCGCTGCCACCAGGCGGGGACCTCTACGTCCTCAGCGGGATCATCAACGACTGGGGCGACGAGGCGGCCACTGTGATCCTGCGGCGCTGCGGCGAAGCCGCCCAACCGAAGGGGTCGGTGGTGATTCCCAGCCGGTTCCCCGATGGCGACCCGCCGCGGAAGCTCGAGATCGAGATGGTCCTCGCCGGCGGCAAGGACCGCAGTCTGGAAGAGTTCACGGCGCTCGCTGCCGCCGCAGGACTAGAGGTGGTCCGCGTGGAGGATGGCGTCGTGGAGTGCAAGCCGACCTGACTCGTCTGACGCCGCCGGTCGGCAGCACCGACCAGCTCGTGCCCGGGTGGCCGAGGCCGAGCAACGGGAGCGCCTCCGGGACTTGTCAACGAGAAGAGCCGCGGCCTCGCTCGTCTGTTCCACCGCGGTGTCGTCGGCCGCTACGACGTGTAGCAGCGCCACACCCGACGGGAGATCCCGGTCGTGATCCTCAGCCCGGGGCCGGCCTTGAGTCCGAGGAGGCGCAGCTCGATGCGGTGTCGTTCCTTGCGCGCATTGCAGCTGAACGCTTGAGGCGTACGGCCACGATCTGCGGTGCTTCTTCCAGTGGGCCGCCGACAACGGCGTGGCCGCCCTGGAGGCGAGCCGCGCGCACATCGAGCTGTTCCGTGCCTGCATGGAGGGACCGCGGGCTCGCGGCGTCGACGATCGATTGGCGCGTCGAGTCCTCTGTTGACTTCCGCGGCCTGCGTGAAAGCCTCGTCGAAGCGACCGGCCGTCGCGAGGGCGAGGCCGAGGGGACTGGCGATGCTACCGCCGCAGCCAAATGACATAGCGTCGGGCTGGTGCCTGCCGTCCTTGCCGAAGGCCTCGTCAAGCGGTTCGGTGAGACCGAAGCGCTGCGAGGTGTGGACCTCGAGATCGAACGAGCCAAGGTGCTGGGGGTCCTCGGCCCCAACGGTGCCGGGAAGACGACCACCGTTCGCATCCTGACCACGCTGCTCAAGCCCGATGCCGGTCGAGCCATCCTCGACGGCATCGACGTGGTGAAGGAGCCGCGCCGCGCCCGGGCCCGCATCGGCCTCACCGGCCAGTACGCGGCGGTCGACGAACGGCTCACCGGCTTCGAGAACCTCGAGCACGTGGGGCGGCTGTTCCACCTCGGGACCGCCATGGCCAAGGACCGGGCCCACGAGCTGCTGGAGCGGTTCGGGCTGGTCGAGGCCGGCCACCGGGTGGTCAAAGGCTACTCGGGCGGTATGCGCCGGCGCCTCGACATCGCGATGAGCCTCATCGCGCGGCCCTCGGTGCTGTTCTTGGACGAGCCGACGACCGGGCTCGACCCCCGCAGCCGCCAGGACGTCTGGGAGCTGATCGAGGAGCTGGTCTGCGGCGGCACGACCACCCTGCTCACCACCCAGTACCTCGACGAGGCCGACCGGCTGGCCGACGGGATCGTGGTGATCGACCACGGCACGGTCATCGCACGGGGGACTGCGGACGAGCTCAAGCGCCAGATCGGCGGCGACCAGATCGAGGTGGTCCTCGAGGATCCGGGGGACGCCGGTCAGGTCATCGAGCTCGTCGCCTGCCACACCTGCGGTGAGTCGCATCTCGGCGGCGCCGATGGCCGCACGGTGGTCATGCCGGTGACCAGCCTGGAGGGCATGGTGCCCAAGGTCGTGCGCGACTTGGACCAGGCCAAGATCGGCGTGCGTGATGTCGGCGTGCGGCGCTCGACCCTGGACGACGTCTTCTTCGCCCTCACCGGCCATGCCGCCGAGGAGGACAGCGAGAATGGCGGGGACGACGGCACCACCCTGAGCGCTGACACCGAGCGAGCCGAGCAGGAGGCGAACCCTCGATGACCACCACCGTCGATCAGCTGGTGGCGCCCGCCGAACGCGCCGAGACGCCCTCCGGTGTGGTCTGGCTGTTCCGGGACAGCTGGACCGAAGCCCTCCGCCACCTGCGGGCCCTTCCCCGCAACCCCGAGCTGCTGATGTTCGCCACCATCCAGCCGGTGATGTTCGTGCTGCTGTTCGTCTTCGTCTTCGGCGGGGCGATCGAGGTCCCCGGCTACTCGGATTACAAGCAGTTCCTGCTCCCGGGCATCTTCGCCCAGACCGTAGTGTTCAACTCGTCGTTCACCGGGGTCGGTGTGGCCGAGGACCTCAGCAAGGGCATCATCGACCGGCTGCGGTCGCTGCCGATGTACCAGGCGGCGGTGCTGATCGGCCGGACGATGTCCGACGTGGTCCGCAACGTCATCACCTTCGCGGTCATGCTGCTGGTGGCCTTCGCGGTCGGCTTCCGCATCGAGGGCACGGTAGGCGAGGCGATCGTGGCGACGGGCTTGCTGTTCTTCTTCAGCTACGCCTTCAGCTGGATCCAGGCCTGGATGGGCCTGTCGGTCGGGTCGGTCGAGGCGGCCAATTCGGCCGGCTTCATATGGATGTTCCCCCTGACCTTCGTGTCCTCGGCCTTCGTCGACCCAAGCTCGATGCCCGAGTGGCTCCAGCCGATCGCGAGGAACAACCCGTTCACCATTGTCACCAACGCCACTCGAGCCCTCTACAACGGCCGGCCCCCTGGATCCGACCTGTGGGTGGCGCTGGCCTGGGCCTTTGGGATCACCGTGGTGTTCGCCTGGCTCGCAGCCCGCAAGTTCGCCTCCTCCGCCGCCAAGTAACCCACACTCGACTCACCCCGACAGGCTGTCGTCGGGCTCGCGTCCCAGGACCCAGGCGACGCTCCCGGATCGCGTCGATCATGCTGCTCGCCTCGGCACCGACGACCCTGGTCCTGGGCCTCAACGATGTCGCCACCCGCCGAGGCCGAGCGATCGCCACCGTGCTCACGGTCACCCTCGCCGTCACCATGGCCGTGGCGATCGTCGCCCTGGCGTCCGTGAAGCTCGCCGCCACAGACCCGAGCGTGTCCCCAGCGGCGACGACGGCGGCGACCGAGTTCAGTGGACCCCGCCGACATCCCCGGCCTGCCCGTGTGGCCCACGACGGTCAGCGGCGAAGTCACCGGCAGGATCGTCGACCTCCTCACCACCATGCAGGTGCTCCTCGGAGGCGTCGCGGTCGTCACGTTGCTGGCCGCAGCAGCCATGACCCTCCAGGGACGCTTGCGAGCTCGGCACCCTCCACGCGCTGGACTGCACGACCGGCCAGCTGGCCGGCGCTTCGGCGCCGTGGCGTGATCGCGCGTGGGGTGATGACGTGGCTCGCGAGCCCAGCGTCGACCAGATGACGACCTCGGTCCTCCCGGTGGCAGAGCGTTAGGACGGGTCGTCGGCCCTGACTGCTGCGCTGCCACATCCATCCGGCAAGGCCGCACCGTAGTTGCAATGAACGGCTCATCCACCTCGCCATTGCACAGCCCGCTCGTGCTGTAGCCGGTCCATACTCGGGGGTGTGAGTGACGCACCGCGGGTCCGTCGGAAGGAGTGCTTTGATGCCGCGGCGTCGGACTACGCGCTCTATCGGTCGGGCTATCCGGACGAGGTCGTCGACGATGTCGTAACCGCCTCGCGACTGCACGCAGGCAGCCGGGTGTTGGAGATCGGCTGCGGCACGGGCCAGCTGAGCGTCCCGCTGGCTCAGCGCGGGGCGGAGTTGGTGGCCGTCGAGCTCGGCCCCAACCTGGCCGCGATCGCAAGACGGAGCCTTGCTGGCTTCCCGGGCGCCCGGGTCGAGGTCAGCGGGTTCGAGGAGTGGCCGCTGCCAGCCGATCCGTTCGACGTGGTCGTGTCCGCCAGTGCCTTGCACTGGATTGACCCATCGGTTCGCTTCTCCAAGCCGGCGCGAGCGCTCAAGTCAGGCGGCGTTCTGGTTGTTGTCCACGCCCATCACGTCAAAGGTGGAACGCCCGGCTTCTTCGG
>JBKPRV010000294.1:0-3189 GCA_046734715.1 Actinomycetota bacterium
GCGCACGACACGCTCCTGCCGTGGCGCACGGCCCGCGCCGCCGCCAGCCGGACGTCGTCGGTGATGTGGTTCAGAGTGCCGAGCTCGTCGTCGTCGCCCCACCGTCCCCAGTTCGACAGCGTGTCGAAGTACCCGAGCACGTCGTCCTGTGTGGGCATCGGTCGCGCTGCCGTCATCCCAGCATCGACTCCTCCGGTCATGCGGTTCGAGGCACCAAGGCCCGCTGAACTGGCATGATCCCCCGTGCACCCTCGGTCTGCCAATAGCCCCGCAGGCGTTATCCCTGGTCGGGGCCGCTTTCGTCCCGGTGGGGAGTGTGGGGCTAGCTGGAATCGAAACGTTTCACACGGGCCGAGCAGCGTTCCCGTGGGTCAGGTTCGGACTGTCGCGAGACCCCGACGCGACAAGTACGCGGTCACTCCGTCCAGGTCGGTGCCCGCGGCCCGATAGGCGATGTGCCCGTCGGGCCGCACGAGATGGTGGGCGGTCGCTTCGGGCTCGGTCAGTCCCAAGCGCTCATGCGCCTCGCCCGAGATGTCGTGGAGCGCATCGCCACCTGGCTGGCGGACCAGTCGGTGCACGTCGATGCGTGCGCCGTGCAACTGGCCACGCAGTCCATCGCCCACCGGCCAGGCGTCGGACCGGCCACTGAGCAGCAAGTGGAACCGACCTGGTGCGAGCACTTGGTGGAGGGTGGTCGGTAGCCGGTGGTGCGGGGTCACAGGCGCGTCGGGAAGTCGATCGCCGGCTCGGGGGCCCGTGCGGAGCCGCGGCCGGCCCTCCTGGGAGATCGGGCTGTCCCGGTAGGCGATCGCGAGCTGGGCCAGGGATCGGAAGGCGAGCGCGCGCCCGCGCCTGGAGGCGAGCGCCAGCCGGACCAGCTCGGGCGCAAGGCTCGTTCTGAGCGTGCGAATGACCAGATTCCGAGACGTTGCGATGCGGTAGGCCCGGTCGGTGAAGCGCAGCACCCCACGCCCCACGGGCATCCGTTCTGCCTCGTAGGTGTCGAGCAGGTCGGCGTGCGCCTCGCCGGCCATGACGAGGGCGAGCTTCCAGCCGAGGTTGCAGGCGTCCTGGATGCCGGTGTTCATGCCCTGCGCGCCCGCCGGGCTGTGGATGTGGGCCGCATCGCCGGCGAGGAACGTCCGGCCCCGGCGGTAGTGGTTGGCGTGGCGGTGGTGGATGCGGAAGTAGGTCGCCCATACCGGGTCGTGGAGGCGCACGGCCTCGGCGGTATAGCGCTCGGCGAGGGCCTGGAGCCGGGCGAGCTCGGGTGCCTCGTCGGCTGGGCCCGCGGCGGAGGGTGCGGCCATGGCGAGCAGGCGCCAGGTCGCCGGGCGACCGAGCGGGAACAGGAACAGCAGGCCGTCATCGCCCATGTAGGCGTGGACGGTTCCCGACCGGGGACCGTCGGCGTCGAGGTCGGCCAGCACGAAGGTCTGGGGATACGCAGCGCCGGCGAACTCGACACGGGCGAGCTGGCGGACGGCGCTGTGCGCGCCGTCGCATCCGACTACGGCGCGGGCCTCGATGTCCACGGTGTGCCCGTCGCGGGGGTGCAGCGTGCAGGTGATGCAGTCGGTGTGCTGGGAGAGCCCGACCAGCTCGACGCCACGCTCGATCGTCGCTCCGCGGGCGACCAGGTGGTCGCCGAGGATGGCTTCGGTCTCGGCCTGGGAGAGGAACAGCAGGAACGGAAAGCGCGTGTCGTCGAGGCCGATGTCGAACAGCGGCGCCCGTGTGGTCCGGAACCGGCCGTGCATCTCGAGCTCGACGGCGGGGTTGCCGCGCTCGACCATCGTGTCGGCGAGGCCGAGCCCGGTGAGCACTTCCAGGGTCCTCGGCTGCACGGCGAGCGCCCGAGATTCGTGAACGCGGTCGAGCTGGCGATCGATGAGCCGGAACCCGGTTCCGAACGCTTGGAGCTGGGCCGCCAGCGTCAGGCCGGTCGGGCCGGCCCCGACAATGAGCACATCGACCGGATTGGTCACCCCTGCGCCGGGTCGTCGCCCGGCTTGCGGGCCCGTACGAAGACCGACCAGAAGCCGTCGGCCACGGTGTGGCTGTCGACGATCTCGATGTCGGTGAACCCGGCGTCGGTGAGCTGGGCCCGGTAGCGGTCGCGGGTCACGGCGCCGGCGATGCACGCCGCCCAGGCGGCGTCATCCGCCCGGAGGTCGGCGGGCACCTCGTGGTCGGCGGCGATGTCCGCGAAGGCGACACGGCCGCCGGGGCGGAGCATGCGGAAGGCCTCGGCGAACACCGCGGGCTTGTCGGCCGAGAGGTTGATGACGCAGTTGGACACGACAACGTCGACGGACTGGTCCGGGAGCGGGACGGCCTCGATGCGGCCCTCCAGGAACTCGGCGTTGGTCACGCCGGCCTCGGCCTGGTTGGCCCGGGCCAGCTCCAGCATCTCGGCCGTCATGTCGACGCCATAGGCCCGGCCGGTCGGACCGACGCGGCGAGCGGACAGCAGGACGTCGATGCCACCGCCAGAGCCGAGGTCCAACACGTCCTCGCCGGGCTCCAGCCGGGCCAGCGCCACCGGGTTGGCACACCCGATGCTGCCGGCCACGGCGCCGGCGGGCAGTTCGGCGATGTCTGACGCGGCGTACAGGCCCGCACCCAAGGTGTCGGTCGTGTCCCGGGCGGCAGGCCCGCAGCACTCGCCGGTGCCGCATTCGTCCTCGACCACCGGCACGCCGGCCGCCGCCTTGCGGGCGGCCGCCCCGTAGTGGGCCTTCAGGCTGTCGACCAGGGTGTCGTCGCTCATGGCGCTGTCGTCCTCTCGGATTGGTCCGGCGTCTCGCAGTTCCACGGCGGCACACATGCGGCCGGGCTGGCGTCGTAGCGGGGCAGCTGGCCCATCACGACCTCGGCGGCCGAGGGGAAGACCTCCAGACACCGCTCGTTGACCCGGTAGAGACTCGTGGTGCCGCGCCGTTCGACGTGCACGAACCCGGTGTCGGCCAGCAGCTTGAGGTGGTGCGACACGGTCGACTGGCCCACGTCCACTGCGGCGACGATCTCGCCGACGGTCATCGGCCGCCGCGCCACGGCCAGCTCGTGGAGGATCAGTACCCGGGAGGCGTCCCCGAGTGAACGGAACCAGCTGGCCCACACTTCGGCGGAGGCACGATCGACCTTCATCGACGATCGACGATAATCGATCTTCTCCTCGCGAGC
>JBKPRV010000295.1:0-6162 GCA_046734715.1 Actinomycetota bacterium
CCACCGCCCCGGGCGGCAGCCCATCCGCCTCGCCCCAGGCCTCGCCCCGCCGGACCGTCACCGCGCGTCGTCCGGCAGCGCCATGGCCCGCCCGAGCTTCACGGCGCGTCCTGGGGGACCGAGGGGTCGCCGGCGACCTCGTCGAGGGTCGAGGACACCGACACGACGCCGCGGTGCAGGGCTTCGGCCGCTTGGCGGGCGGCGCGGGCGGTGTCGCGGTCGGGGGCGATGTCGCCCACCTGGCGGACCAGGTCGATGAGGGTCTTCACGTTGCGGACGAAGTCGCCGCCGGACAGCTCTTCGTCGCTCAGCACGTCGCCCAGGGGCTCGCCCGCGGCCCAGGCGTGGGCCAGGGCGGCGAAGCCCGGGTCCGGGGGCCGGGTCTGCGGGAGGCCCGCGGCCTCCTCGTCGGCCCGCAGGTCGTCGGCCAGCCGCTCCAGCTCGGTCCAGCGGGTGCGCACCCGGCGGGACGGGAACCAGGGCGGCGGGGGGACGCCCGGGCCCCGGTGCTCGTAGGTGAACGTCGACACCAGCGCGGCCAGCTCGGCCGGGGCCAGCCCGTCGAGCAGCCCCGAGACCATGGCCTCGGCCACCAGCAGGTCGGATTCGTGGTAGGTGCGGGCCAGCACCTGGCCCCGCTCGGTCAGGGACCAGCCCTCCAGGTAGCCCCACGCCTCCAGCAGCCGCAGCACCCGATCGAAGCGGCGGGCCAGCGAGCCCGTGCGGGACCGCACCTCCTGACGCATGTCGTCCAGCTCGCGGGCGGCCCGCCGGCGCTGGCCTTCGGCGCGCACATGGGCGTCACGGTCGGGGCATTCGTGCACCGGGTGGGCCTCCAGCCGCGAGGGCTCCGCCCCCGCCCCCTCGCCGTTGCCGCCCGCGGGCGCTCCGCCCGGCGAGGAGCGCCGCGGCGCCAGCCGGGCCCGGCGCAGCTCGTCGGCCACCCGGTGCTGGAACGAGCGGTTGTTGGGCTGGTACGGCCGCGGCATGTCCAGCCGGCCCACCCGGGTGGGGGGCTCGGGCATGTCGTCGACGCCGAGGGTCACCTGCTCGCCGTCGCGGTCGAGGGCCTTCAGCCGGGGCGATCCCTTGCGGTAGGCGATGGACAGCACGGCCAGGCGCTGGCCGCCCAGCTCCACGATGTCCCCCGGCACGAGCCTGGACAGGGCGAAGTCGAACGCCCCGGGGACGGGCCGCTCGGAGCGCCTCGCGTCCTGCTCGGCCCGGGCCAGGTCGCGGTACTCCCCCACGTCGCCCCGCTCGCAGCGGGCCTCGGCGGTGAGCCGGGCCAGCTTCTCCTGCTGGCGCTCGATGCGGGCCTCGAAGCGCACCACGGCCCGGTCGGCCTGGAACTGGGCGAAGGACAGGTTGAGCAGGTGGTGCGCCTCCGGCGGTTCGTAGCGGCGCACCAGGTTGGCGGCCATGTTGTACGTGGGCCGGAAGGCGGAGCGCAGCCCGTAGGTGCGGCTCGACGCCAGCGAAGCCACCTGGTCGAAGGGTACGAACGGCGACCACAGCACGATGGCGTAGCCCAGGTCGTCGATGCCACGGCGCCCCGCCCGCCCCGTGAGCTGCGTGTACTCCCCCGGCGTGAGGAAGGCCCGGGCCTCGCCGGTGAACTTGGTGAGCCGCTCGATGACCACCGAGCGGGCGGGCATGTTCACCCCCAGCGCCAGCGTCTCCGTGGCGAACACCGCCTTGACCAGGCCCTCGGCGAAGCACGCCTCCACCGCTTCCTTGAACGGCGGGACCATGCCGGCGTGGTGGGCGGCCAGGCCCTGCTCCAGCGCGGCGGCCCAGCGGTCGTACCCCAGCACGTCGAGGTCGTCGTCGGTGAGGGACGCGGTGCGCTCGTCGACGATGTCCCGGATGCGGGCCCGCTCGTCGGGCGTGGTCAGCCTCAGGCCGGCGTCGAGGCACGAGGACACCGCCTCCTCGCAGCCCATGCGGCTGAAGATGAAGTACAGGGCGGGAAGCATGTCCCGCTCCCCCAGCATCTCGATGACCTCGGGGCGCCGGGGGGTGAAGAGCCGGCGCCGGGGCCTTCGGTGGCCGCGCCGGGGGCCGCGCCCGGCCAGGGTGTCGTGGTCGAGCCGGTCGGCCTCGGGGTTGGGCCGGCCGTCGACCAGCGTGGGCAGCAGGTGGGGGTGCTCGCTCTGGCGGTCGCCCACCAGGTACAGGTTGCGCAGCTCGACCGGGCGCTGCTCCTCCAGCACCAGCGTGGTCGGGCCGCGGACGGTGGTGAGCCACTCGGCCAGCTCCTCGGCGTTGGACACCGTGGCAGACAGGCACACCAGCGCCACCTCGGGCGGCAGGTGGATGATCACCTCCTCCCACACCGGGCCGCGGTAGGCGTCCTGCAGGTAGTGGACCTCGTCGAGCACCACGAAGCGCAGGTCGGCGAGGGCGGGCGACCCCGCGTAGATCATGTTGCGCAGCACCTCGGTGGTCATGACCACCACCGGGGCGTCGCCGTTGATGCTGTTGTCGCCGGTGAGCAGGCCCACCCGGTCCACTCCGTGCCGCCGGGCCAGGTCGGCGTACTTCTGGTTGGACAGGGCCTTGATGGGCGTCGTGTAGAACGCCTTGGTGCCCTCGGCCAGCGCCCGCGCCACCGCGTACTCGGCCACCACGGTCTTGCCCGACCCGGTGGGCGCGGCCACCAGCACCGAGCGGCCCTCGTCCAAAGCCGCGATGGCCCGGACCTGGAAGGCGTCGAGCTCGAACGGGTAGGCGTCGGCGAGGAGCCCCACCCCGATCGCCCCGCCGCCCGACGGGCGCGGGGCGTCGCTCACGCCGCCGCCGCCCTTGCGTCCCGGCGCCGGGTGAGCAGCCGGCCGATGTGGATCGACGCCTCGTAGAACACGACCATGGGCACCGACAGCATCAGCATGCTGATCGGGTCGCCCGACGGCGTGATGACCGCCACCAGGATGCAGATGCCCACGACGGCGAAGCGCCGGGCGCGCTTGAGCATGTCGGCTGTGAGCACGCCCGCGAGCTGGAGGAAGATCAGCACGATCGGGAACTCGAAGCCGATGCCGAACGCCAGCATCATGTAGGTCACCAGCTGGAAGTACTTCGCGGCGGCGAAGGCAGTGACGAAGTTGCCGCCGGCGATGTCGACCAAGAACTCGAGCGCCCGGGGCAGGGTGAAGTAGGCGAGCGTCGCCCCCATGACGAACAGCACCAGGGCGCTGAGCACGAACGGCACGGCGTAGCGGCGCTCGTTGGGGTAGAGGCCAGGGGTCACGAACTTCCACACCTGCCAGAGGATGACCGGCATGGCCAGGGCGATGCCCGCATAGGCTGCGGTCTTCATGCGGACCCCGAAGCCCTCCAACGGGTCGGTCTGCAGGAGCCGGCCGCCCGAGATCGACGAGTTCGGTCGGGCGTCGACCAGCTCCTTGTAGGGGTGGAGCAGGAAGTCGATGATCCAGGGGTAGGCCAGGAAGGCGATCAGCATGCCGATGGCCACGGCGAGCACGCTGATGATGAGCCGGCGACGCAGCTCGGTCAGGTGCTCGACCAGCGTCATGCCCGGGTCGAGGGCGGGCTGGGCCTTGACCATGGTCAGCTCCGGGGCGCGCTAGGACGCGGCGCGCTGGTCACCGGCGGTGCCGGTCTTGTCGTCGGCGCCGTCGGGCTCGGGCGCGGGCGTGAGAGGGGTCACGATCTCGTCGAGGGCGGCGGCCATGGAGGGCGCCACCGTCTCGTCGTCGTCGAGGTCAGGGGTGGTGAGCGTCGGGGTCGGCACGACAGCCTCGATGTCGTCGTGGTCGTCGTCCTCGTCTTCGTAGCCGTCCCGGTCGGAGGATGTCTCCGCATGGTCGGCGTCGGCCTCGGCCACGGTGGAGGCCAGCGGCACGGACTCGCGCCGGCGGGCCGGGAGGTCGACCGGCTCGCGGTCGCTGTCGTCGAGCGCCTGCTTCAGCTCCTGCTGGAAGCCGGACGAGATGCGCCGCACCTCACCCATCACCCGCCCGGCCTGGCGCACGGCGCCGGGGAGCTTCTGGGGACCGAGCACGATCAGCGCGAGCAGCATGATCACCAGCAGCTCGCCGCCGCCGACGTTGAACATGGCGAGAAGTCTAGAGCGGGGGGGCGGCTTTACCCCGAGTCTCCCGATCCCTCCTGGTCGTCGAGGGCATGCGCCTCACGGAAGTCCGCCACGAGCGCGTCGGTGTCGGCCGTGGCCCTCCGGATCCCGGCCAGCGGCGCCCGCAACCGGCGCAGCGCCCGGACGTCGTCGGCCAGCCCGGCGACCTCGCTCTCCAGGGATCGGGCCCGCGTCAGCAGCCACGCCATGGCCAGCGCGGCCGCCATCACGGGCACGGCCCACACGACCGTCACGCCCGCGCCCCCACCGCTAGAAGTGCCGACGGCGGGCGTGGAGCAGCTCGTCGAACCAGGCCTGGCCCTCGAGCACCTCGTGGAAGTCGATGAGGTCGTCGTAGGTGAAGTTGTCGCCCTCGGGGCGGGGCTCGGCCAGCTCAGCCGGCATGCTCCACACCTCCAGCCGGCACCCGGATGACACCAGCAGGTCGATGATGGAACGGTCGGCGGGTCTTACGACCGGGTGCGCGCAGTTCGGGCACTGGAAGACGTAGGTGCCCGAGTCGGTGTCCTCGCAGAGGCGGACAACGAGGTCGCGCGTGCCCAGCTCGACGTCACCACAGTCGCCGCATGTGGCTCGGATCAGCGTGGCCATGACTCTCCTCAATCTCGTACTACCAGATGAGAGAGCGAGAACGGGACATCATGACGCCGGTCGGCTAGACCCGTCGCCACCCGGAAAGTGTGTCCATGCCCACTCGTGTACCCGCTGCCGTGATACCACCCATAGCTTTCGCCCACCGCGGAGCGCGTGCCCATGCCCCTGAGAACACGCTCGCTGCCTTCACACTGGCCCTGAGGCTGGGAGCCACGGGCCTCGAGAGCGACGTCTGGATCACCGCCGACGGCGAAGCCGTGCTCGACCATGACGGCGTCGTCGGCCGGGTGCGCCGCCGGCCGATCGGGACGGTGACCCGGGCGGAGCTGCCCGACCACATCCCTACTCTCGAACAGCTGTACGCCGCGTGCGGCACGGCGGTGCCGCTGTCGCTGGACGTCAAGGACCCCGCCGCCTTCGACCGCGTGGTGGCCGTGGCCCGGGCCGCGGGCGACGATGCCCTCGGCAACCTGTGGCTGTGCCACTACCGCTGGGAGCAGCTGGTCGAGTGGCGCGGCCGCTGCGCCGACGTGCGCCTCGTGGACTCGACCCGCATCGGGCGCATCAAGGAGGGCGCCGAGCGGCGGGCCGCCACCCTGGCCGCCAAGGGCATCGACGCCATCAACCTCCACCACCTGGACTGGACCGGCGGCCTGACCACGTTGTTCCACCGCTTCGGCGTGCTGGCCTTCGCCTGGGACGCCCAGCTGCCGCGGATTCTCAGCGAGCTGCTGGACCTGGGCATCGATGCCGTCTACAGCGACTACGTCGACCGCATGGTCGATGCCGTGCGGGCCGTCTACCCCGACGGTGAAGGCTGAGCGCGGGGCCGGGCCGCGCGTCACAACCACCCCAGGTCGGTGATGGGCAGGACCTTGACGAAGGCGCGCCCCACGATGGTGTCCTCGTCGATGGGCCCGAAGTACCGGCTGTCCTCGCTGTTCTCACGGTTGTCGCCCATGACGAAGACCTGGCCCTCGGGGATCGTCTGGGGCGGCAGGTTCTCGGTGGCCGTGCCCGGCTCGAGGTAGGGCTCCTCGATCAGCTCGCCGTTCACGTAGACGCGGCCGTCGCGCCCCTCCAGCGTGTCGCCACCCACGGCGACCACCCGCTTGATCAGGTCCTTGATCTCGGAGTCGCCGCCGTTCTGCGCCGCGGGTGGGCGCGTGAACACCACGACGTCGCCCCGGTGCACGTCATGGAACTTGTAGGCGAGCTTGTTGACCAGCACCCGGTCGCCCACCTCCAGCGTGGGCACCATCGAGGGCGACGGGATCCAGAACGCCTGGACCAGGAACGCCTCGACCACCAGGGCGATGACGATGCCCCCGGCGATGACCGCGGCCCACTCGAGGACAGTGCGGCGGACGCTGCGGACGGGCTTGGCGTCGGGCGGCTGGGGGAGCTCGCCGGCCGCGCCGTCGTCGCGCGGGCCGTCTCGGTGGCCG
>JBKPRV010000296.1:0-5569 GCA_046734715.1 Actinomycetota bacterium
CGCACCGTGGCCCCCCGCTGGCCGAGCATGTCGGCGATGCGCTTGACGGTGGCGTCGATCACCTCGTCGTCGAGCTCGGCGTCGATGATGACCATGAGTTCATAGGCTCGCATGGCGAGCGCTCACCTCCCTTCGGACCCGGCCGGGCCGGGGCCCCGCGTGAGCGGAGCAGGGCGAATAGGGACCCAGGGACTGTAGCGGGCCGCAGCGCGTTTCCTCACATCCCCGATGATGCCGCGGGGGTGTGACAGTCAAGGAGACTGGCGGAGGACAAGCAGCTGGGAACGATCCAGGAGGCTACTGATGCAGGTCCCTCCGACGTCATCGGAGCATCCGGCAACCTGGAAGTTCGGCCTCGCCATCTACCATCCGACCGACCTGGCGGCGTGGCGTGCCTGGCTGGAGGCCCACCACGACGCCACGCGCGGCGTGTGGATCGCATCGTGGAGGAAGGCCAGCGGGCGGGACCCAGTCCCCTACGAAGACCTCGTCGAAGAGGCCATCTGCTTCGGCTGGATCGACTCGACGGTGAACATCCTCGACGACGATCGCGCTCTGCAGCTCATGACGCCGCGCAAGCCGAAGAGCGGCTGGACACGGCTGAACCGGCGACGGATCGCGGCCATGGAGGCGCAGGGGCGGATGACCGCTGCCGGCCGGCGGGCCGTCGAGGTAGCCAAGGGCAACGGCTGGTGGACGATCTACGACGCGGTCGAGGACCTGCTGGAGCCGGACGACCTGGCAGCGGCCCTCGCTGCCTCGCCTCGGGCCCGCACCGCGTGGAACGCCTTCCCACCGTCGGCCCGCAAGCAGATGCTGTGGTGGGTCGTCAGCGCCGGCAAGCCCGAGACGCGAGCGAGCCGCATTGCCCAGATCGTCGCTCAGGCCGAGCTCGGCCGCCGAGCGGTCGGATGACCCCTCGAAGCGGGCCCGTGACCCGCGCTAGGGGCAGGTGCCGCCGACGGTGAGCTTGCTGCCGGGACCGGCGCCGAGGGCGGCCAGGTCGCCCTGGAAGGTCTCCAGCGCGAACCGGTAGTCGCCGTCGGGGTTGTAGGTGGGGCAGTTGTCGGAGTCGCCGCAGGGCTCCATCTCGGCCGACGACACGAACGAGCCGTCGGCCGCGTACCAGGCGATCGACAGTGGCGTGGGGGTGTTGCGCATCCAGAACCCGCCGCCCGTGTCGTCCTCCCACACGAACAGCATCCCCGTGTAGCCCTGGAGGTCGGTGACCTCCATCAGCCCCCGCTCCCGCTGCGCGGCGGTGGCGGCCACCAGCACGCAGCAGGCGGTCACGTTCCCGTCCCGGTCGGTGATGGTGATGACGGTCTCGCCCACGCCGTCGACGGGGCCGGGCCGGGTGGGCGCCTCCGTGACCTTCACGTCGCTCTCCTGCACCGCCGGGGCATCGCCGGTGGCGGCCTTCAGCTCGTCGAGGCTGAGCTTGCCGCTCGGCGCGTCCGACCCGGCGGCGTCGGTGGTGGTGCCGCCTTCGGCCGCGTCGTCCCCACCGTTCGAGCACGCGCTGCCGGTGAACAGGAGCACCGCGAGCAAGGCCGCCGCGACGCGGGCGCGGCGGCCGGTGGCCCCATGCGAGATCATCGGAGCATCCTGCCACCACCGGCCGGCACCGCGCCCCTTCGGGGCGTGCTTACGAAGGCCGGGCCGGGCTCTCGTAGAGGCTCAAGGCCTCGGCCACCTCGGCCGAGAGGTGGTAGCTCTCGCAGTCGTCGGGGAAGCGGCGGCCGCGCACGTCGTCGGCATAGGCGGTGAGGGCGTCGACCGCCGCCGAGCCCAGCTCCGCGTAGCGGCGCACGAACTTGGGGACGAGCCGCTCCTCCAGGCCGAGCAGGTCGTGGTACACGAGGACCTGGCCGTCGACGTCCCGGCCGGCGCCGATGCCGATGGTGGGCACGTCCACCGCCTCGGTGACCAGCCGGGCCACGTGGTCGGGGACGGCCTCCAGCACGATGGCGAAGCAGCCGGCGGCAGCCAGCGCCTTGGCGTCGTCCCGGAGAGCCAGCGCGGCGTCGTGCTGGCGGCCCTGGACCTTGAACCCGCCCAGGGCGTGTACCGACTGGGGCGTGAGGCCCAGGTGCCCCATCACCGGGATCTCGGCGTCGACGATGGCCTCGATGACGCTCAGCCGCTTGCGGCCGCCCTCGAGCTTCACGGCCTGGGCGCCCGCCCGGATGAGCGTGGCGGCGTTGCGGACCGCGTCGTGGCGGGACGTGTGGTAGCTCATCCACGGCAGGTCGCCGACGACGAGCGGGCGCGGGCCCTCGGCGGTGGAAGCCGCCAGCCCGCGGCGGACTGCGGCGGTGTGGTGGGCGATGTCCTCGATGGTCACGCCCAGCGTGTCCTCGTAGCCGAGGACCACCATGGCCAGCGTGTCGCCCACGAGGATGAGGTCGACGCCCGCTGCATGCGCCTGGCGGGCACCGGGCGCGTCGTAGGCGGTCACCATCACCAGGGGATCGCATCCGGCTCGCAGCTTGGACGAGCGGATGGCGGGAACGGTCGGCGTGCGCATCGGCACATAACCTCCTTGTCCGTCCAGCGCCTCGGTGGCTGCCGGCGGTAGGGCCGAAGGTAGTGGGATCGCTAGCGTCAACGCCATGCCGGCGTCCCCGCATTCCCCCCGATCCGGCCCGTGCGAGTCATGCGGCTCCGACGCCGACGACCTGGCGCCCGTCCACCGCGTCTATGTGACGCCCGAGGCGTGGGACACCGAGGAGCGCGTCGAGGTGCTCGACGAGGTAGAGCGGTGGTGCTTCCCGTGCCGCAGCCAGTACCCGCACCAGCCCGTGGCGAGCTGACCCGCCCGCCGGTCACTACGGCTAGCCGTTCGGTCTGGGCGGTTCGATCGTGGGGAGGGTGATCGGGCCGGTGCTCGGCGGGGTCTCGATCGTGGTGGTCGGGAAGGGGAAGGTCGGCCGGGTGTTACCCGGTCCGCCGCCGCCCCCGTCGTTGGTGGTGGGCGGCCCGTTCCCGTTCCCCTCCCCCTGGTCCTCGGGCACGGTGGTGGTCGAATCCTGGAACAGATCGTTCTTGTGGAGGATCGTGCCGAGGTTGATCTGCTCGTTCGTGGGCACCACGAAGGTGTCCTCCATGCCGTCGGTGGCCGCCTGCATGTACTTCTTCCAGATGGTGGCCGGGAACGAGCCGCCGGTGGCGGCCCTGCCCTGCACCAGGCGGCCCTTACGGTTCATGGGCCAGATCAGGCCGTCGAAGCCTGGCGTCTCGGGGTCGTCCCACCCGAACTCGCCCGTCTCCGGGTAGCCCATCCACACCACCGTGGTGAGCTTGGGCACGAACCCCGCGAACCAGGCGTTGCGGTTCTCCTGCGAGGTGCCCGTCTTGCCGGCGGTGTCCTTCCCGAGGTTGGCGCTGGCCGCCGTACCGCCCTGGGCCACCGGGAAGGTGAGCGCATGGGTGACGAGGTCGGCCTGGGTCTCGGTGAGGATCTGGGTGGCCTGGGGCTGGTACGCCCACAGCAGCGTGTTGTTGCCGTCCTGGTCGACCTGCTCGATGCGGGTGATGATCGACGGCCGCTTGTACCAGCCCCGGTTGGCGAAGGTGGAGTACACGCCGGCCATCTGCACCGGCGTGGCGGAAACCGTGCCCAGCACCATGGACGGCAGCCGCTGATCCTCGGGGATGCCCTGGTCGCCGCCGACCCCCATGCTGGTGGCCAGGTTGGCCACGTTGTTGGGCCCCTCGGCCGCCCTGGCCGCGCCGTCGCCGTCGGTATCGACCGGGTCGGTCCCCAGCGCCAGCATGAGCTGGGCGAACGCGGTGTTGGAGGACTGGCCGGTGGCCTGCATCAGGTCGAGGACGCCGGCGTCGGACTCGTCGTAGTTGCCGACCTCCCAGGGACTGCCGTCCTCGTTCTTCCACTCGTCGAACGTCATGACGCCCTGGGCGTTGAAGCGGGAGCGCAGCGAGATCTGCTCCCGGATGGCCTCGGCCAGCACCAGGGGCTTGAACGTGGAGCCCGGCTCGTGCCCGAGGATGGCGTAGTTGTTCTCGTACGCCGGCTTACCGTCGGCGAGCGCCGCGGCATGGAACTGGTGGCGCGACCCCACCATGGCGCGGATCAGGCCCTGGTCGTCGACCGACACCAGCGCGGCGTCGGGGTCGGAGTACTCGACCTCGGGCGTGTCGGGATTGTCGTTGTTGGGCAGCGTCTCCTGGATGGCGTTCCACGCCGCAGCCTGCTTCTCGTAGTTGATCGACGTGTAGATGCGCAGGCCGCCGTGGTCGATCATCTCGTCGGTGTACAGCACCGGGTCGATGCGCTTGACCTCTTCCCGGATGTAGGCGGACAGGTAGTCGGTGCCCATGTAGGTCGGGTCGCTGCCGCCGCCCCGCCGGACGTCGACCTCCTTGACCGACGAATACGGGACGATCCACGGGGGGGCCACCGGGACCGGGTCGAGGGCGTCGAACTGCTCGTCGGTGATGTAGCCCTCTTCCTTCATGGCGACCAGCGCGGTGTGGCGGCGGCGCGTCGCCTCCTCCGGGTGCTTGGTCGGCTCGGCCGACGCCGGCGCCCGGATCAGCCCGGCCAGCAGCGCGGCCTCGGACTCGGTCACCTGGTTGAGGTCCATGTTGAAATAGGCCCGGGCGGCGGCGGCCACCCCGTAGGCGCCGCGCCCGAAGTAGATGGTGTTGAGATAGCCCTCGAGGATCTCTTCCTTGGACATCTGCTGCTCGAGCTTGACGCTGAGGACGGCCTCTTTGATCTTGCGGCTGAAGGCCCGTTCGGTGGAGAGCTTGAAGGCGTTCTTCACGTACTGCTGGGTGATGGTGGAGCCGCCCTGGGACACGCTGCCGCCCTTGATGTTCTGGAAGGCGGCGCGGGCGATGCCCATGGGGTTGACGCCGTCATGCTCGTAGAAGTCGCGGTCTTCCATGGCGAGGACGGCGTTGATGACCGCGGGCGGGATGTCGGCCAGCTTCACGTTGGTGCGGTCCTCGTCCTTGAGGAGGCGGGCCATGGCGGTCGAGTTGGTGCAGCCCTCGGGCCCCACATCGTCCGCGCAGACGAGGGACGTCTGGTAGTTGGCGTTGATCTGGGGCAGCTCGGTCTGGGCGAACACGACGGCCACGCCGGTCATGCCGGCCAGCATGGCCAGCCCGATCAGGAACAGCGGCCGGCGCCAGCGCCAGACGATGCTGCGCTTGCGGGCCTTCTTGGGCGCCGGGCGCGGGCCTCGGGGCCCGCCGCCGCGCGGCGCCGGCGGCTCGTAGCCGAGGCCGTCCTCCTCGTAGCCGTGGCCGTCGTCGTCGAAGGGGAAGAACGGATCGTCGGGCCCACCGGGACCGTTGCCGCCTCCGCTGCCTCCGCCCCCTCCGCCGCCATAACCCGGAGGACGGCGACCGGGACCGCCGGGCCGGCCCGGGCGAGGTGCCCCGCCGCGGGGGCCGGAGGGACCACCGGGTCCGGTGGGACCACCGGGTCCGGTGGGACCACCGGGCCGGCGCACCGGCGCACCGGGATCGTCGGCGCCCCCGGGGAACGGGGGCAGCGACGAGCGCGGCCGCGAGCCGGGTGGGCGACCGGGGC
>JBKPRV010000297.1:0-3089 GCA_046734715.1 Actinomycetota bacterium
CCTGGCTGATCGCTGCCGCGTAGGTGGGCGCGTCCACGCGGTTGCGGCCGAGCAGTTCCCAGGACCACCGGCCATCGGTACCGACCACAGACATCTCGTCGTGGTCGTCCGGGTCGATCCCGGCTTCCTCCAGGGCGGCGCGCACGACGGCGGCGCGGTCGGCCTTGTGGCCGGCGAGGGTCTTGCCGCACCACTGGCGCGACACGAGCACGCGGCGGCCCCCGAGGCCGAGGTGGTCCCGGTCGTGTGCTTTGTGCTTGCAGTGCCCGGGCACCATCCCGGCCTGCGCGGCGGCGGGCTGGATGCCGTAGCGCAGCCAGTTGGCGCACGTCGGCGCGCAGGGCAGCCAGCGGACCTCTTCGGCCAGGCGGTCGATGTGCGCGGCCCGAGCTGGCGAGACGTCGCCGTCGTCGTAGGTGCGGCCGATGGCCTTGTTGACGTACTTGCAGAGGTAGCCGATGGCCCGCTCGGCCCCGGGTGTTCCGGCGGTCAGGCCCTGGATGTTGTCCTGGTCCCCGAAGCGCCCCACGTGGGCCGGTTCCGCGTCGGGGTCGACGGCGTTGAGGGCCTGGTCCCAGGTGGGGAGTAGTTCGCCGGTGGTCGGGTCGGTGTAGCCGCGGTCGGTCCAGATCGGGAGCCGGTCGACGTAGACGGGTTGGTCGTGGGGCGGCCACCAGAGTTGGTGGTAGGTGGCGGCCCGCGCCTCTCTGGTCGGTCGCCGCGACGTCAGCCGCCACCGCCACGGCGTGAGCGCCACGACACGCCTGGTTGAATCGTTTGGGCATTCTCGCCTAGTGCCGCGTCAGGCAACGTTTGCTTTGTTGGTGGCGTGACTCTGAGCCGGCGTTGTGGGACAGATGAGTGAGTCAGCCGGACCGCGCCAGCTCAGTCGATCTGCTGGGCTGTCAGGTGAGGTCGTCGGTGGCTGAGGTGCGGAGGGCGGAGGGGCGGCGGCCGGTCTCCTTGCGGAACACCCGGTGGAACTGTGCGTAGCTGCCAAACCCGGCTTGGTGGGCAGCCGCGAGCGCTGTGGTGCTGCGGCCCTGGCCGTAGAAGCCCATGAAGCGGTCGAGACGTTGCTGGTTGCGGAAGCGGGTCATGGAGACGCCCATCTGCGCGACGAAGAGCCGGCTCAGGTGCGGGGGGCTCAGCCCGACCCTGCGTGCCAGGGCGGCCAGGTCGCCGGCGTCGGGGTCGGCCTGCAGGAGACGTGCCACGGCGTCGACCGCGGGGTGGACCTCGCGGTCGGCCACGACATCGGTGCTGTCCAGGAAGGCTCGCCAGGCCAGTGCCAGCAGGTAGGCCAGCCCGGCGTTGAACAGGCCGTCGTCGAGGGTCTCGGCGTCGCGAAGCTCGCCGAACAGCGTAGCGAGGCGCTGCACGCGCTGCGGGTGGATGCGGCGCGAGTAGCGACCGACCGGGTCACGTTCGAGCAGCGGCCAGGCGTCGGGTGAGAGCGCGGTGCGAGCCACGGCCGCGGGTCGGAGGACCGCCCACCACAGGGCGTGATCGGCGGACTCGTCGACGAGCACGTGCTCCTGGTCCGGGAAGAGCCAGGTCAGCGTGCCCGCGGACAGGTCGTAGCGACGATCGTCCACCAGATAGGAGGCCGTGCCCGCCACGACGAGGTTGAACTCCAACTCGAGGTGGCGATGCGAGCGGGGACGCAGCGCCCCGGCGGTGTGTCGCACCACCCATCCGTCAAGTCCCTCCCGCAGACGCAGATCCTCGAGCACCGCAAGAAACGATAGAAGCATGCGGGTTCGTGAGAAGACTCGGCCGCCGGGCCCGCAGATTCTGTGAACAACTCGACGAGAGGAGACCACAGATGACGCTCTCGGCCCCGACCGTCAGCCCCGCCCAGGCCCGCCGCTTCCACGACGAAGGATGGTTCGTCATCCACCGCGCCCTCGCTCCGACCGAGCTCGTGACCTTGCGCAGCGAGTGCCAGCGTCTCATGGCCGAGCGGGACGCGGAGATGACCCGCCTCGGCGTCGACGCGCTCGACCTGTGCCACCGCGGCCGCCGCTACTTCCTCCACGCCTACACCACCAGCTCCGCGGTGCGGGAGTTCCTGCGCTCCGACCTCATGGTCGACATCGCCCGAGCGGTGCTCGGCGAGGACGTGTACCTCTTCAACGAGCAGTACGTCATCAAGGCCGCCGAACGGGGCATGCCCTTCGCCTGGCACCAGGACTCCGGCTTCATCCCCTATTCGCACCCGCCCTACCTCACCTGCTGGATCCCGCTCGACGACGTCAGCGAAGCCAACGGCACCGTGCACCTGCTCCCCTACTCCCGCGCTGGCACCAGCGACGTCGTCGCCCACCATCGTGATCCCCAGACCAACGACCTGATCGGCTACTCGGGCGACGACCCAGGTGACCCGCTCAGCCTGCCCGCAGGCAGCATCGCGGCCTTCTCGAGCACCCTCCTCCACCGCACCGGGCCCAACACCACCGACCAGCACCGACGTGTCTACATCGCCCAGTACACCGCCAAACCGCTGCTCAACCAGGACCACTCACGACCACGACACCTCGCCGAACCACTCCTCATCGCCGGCCAGCGGCCCATGGAGCTGACCACCAGCCGGACCCCCCAGAATCGCTGATCCGCGCCCCGCGCACCGGTACGGAGCGTTCCCGAGCCTGGCCATCCACCTGTCCCCGCCGAGCGTCACCTATGTGCCGTTGGAGGACAGGGCCAACGTTGCCCGACGCAGCACTAGCGCGAGCTACCACCCGCGGCTCGAAACAGCGCCGCCTCGGCTGCTGCCATCGCGTCGAACTCGGTCGGCAGCAGGCCATCAAGTGCCTGTGAGCGACCGGTCAGGTACACGATCCAGCCCGGACCAGCACCGTCCTCGGCCGATACCAACGCCACGTGAGCGACCACCAGGCCGTCGACGACGCCCCGAAACTGTCCAAGCCGCTGCCACTCCCACTCGATCTGCACCACTACGAACGTACGTTCGGAGCAGGCTGCGCGTCCAGTGCTCTGCCGAATCTGGATCTAGGGGATCTAGGGGATCTAGGGGATGAACGTACGTTCGGAGCAGCCTGCGCGTCCAGTGCTCTGCCGAATCT
>JBKPRV010000298.1:0-5670 GCA_046734715.1 Actinomycetota bacterium
CAAACCCTCGGATGGAAGTCACCATCACAAGCACTCGACGAAGCGTTGCGATGACCCCCTGAGACCGCACCGGATCTGGGCGCCTCGGCGCGCGCTCCACATGCACATTCCTGCACGGTCGGAGCGTCAAGCATCAGGTGACACCGATTCGTCAAGCATCAGCCGGAGTCGGGGTAAGCCCGGACACGCTCGGCTACTACGAGCGTGTCGGCCTTCTCGCACCGCCGGAGCGTTCATCCAACGGCTACCGGGTCTACGACGATGCCACGACGGAGCGGGTCCGCCTCATCAAGGGGGCGCAGCGCCTGGGGCTCAGACTCGACGCCATCCGAGAACTGCTCGCCCTATTGGACCCAGGCGCCTGTCCCTGTGGCCACAGTCGCGAGTACGCCGAGCAACGCGTCGCGGAGATCGACACCGAGATCCATCGACTCAACGGTTCCGGAATGACCTCGTCGCGCTGGCGGACAGCCTCGACGAGTGCCCGACAGCACCGGCTGGGCTCTGCTGGTGCCAGACCGTCCTGACACAGAGAGGAGGTGAGCCCGATGCCGAGTGAACCCTGCACCGTGTGCGGATGCGAGTGTGGATCCCGCCCGTGCGGCTGCTGCGGCTACCCAACCTGACCGTAGCTAGCCGCCGGTCCGGGGCCCCACCGGCACAACTCGTACGATTCGCCGATGCCTGTCACTGAGTCCAGCGACGTGAAGACGCGTTGGCTCACCCCGGGGGTCGCGGGCATCGGCACGGCGAGCTTGTTGTCCGACGCCGGCCATGAGATCCCCACGGCGCTGCTCCCGAGCTTTCTCACCTCCACACTTGGCGCGCCCGCAGCGGCGCTCGGTGCGATCGAGGGGGTCTCTGACGCGTTGGCGGGCGTGGCCCGCTTCGGAGGCGGCGCCCTGGCTGATGATCCCGAGCGGCGGCGCACGGTCGCGGTTGGGGGCTACGCCACCACCGCTGTGCTATCCGCTGGCATCGGGGCCGCGTCGACGCCCCTGCAAGCAGCCGTGCTGCGAGCCGGTGCCTGGACCGCCCGCGGGCTGCGGGTCCCGGCCCGCAACGCCCTGCTGGCCGATGTAGTGCCGGCCTCGCTCTACGGCCGTGCCTACGGCTTCGAGCGGGCCATGGACAACCTGGGCGCGATCGTCGGGCCGCTGCTTGCCATCGGGCTAGTCGGCACGGTCGGTGTCCGGTGGGCGATCGGCCTCTCAGTGATCCCTGGCCTGCTCGCGGCTCTGGCGATCGTCTACGCCATCCGCCACACCGCGGCACCCGCCATCCGCACACACAGGCCCATCCGACTCCAGATCCGGCCGGTGCTACGTGGACGGCTGGGCCGGCTCATGGCGGGACCGCCGCCTTCGAGATCGGCAACTGTGCCGCCACCCTGCTCATCCTGCGGGCCACCGAGCTGTTCGCACCCGGCCGCAGCGACGACCACGCCACCCAGCTCGCCCTCGCCCTGTATGTCGCCTACAACCTGGCCGCCACCCTCATCAGCGTCCCGGCAGGCCACTACGGCGACCGCCACAGCCCCATCCACGTCCTGGCGGCCGGGGCCGCTCTGTTCGCCGGCGCCTACGTCTGGTTCGCCGCCGGACCCAGCGGCGTCGCCCTGCTCGCACCGGCCTTCATCCTCGCTGGCCTCGGGATCGGCTGCGCCGAGACAGCCGAACACGCCGCGGTCGCCGAATTCGCACCCGAAGAATCCGCGGTTCGGGCTTCGGACTACTTGCCGCCATCCAGTCCGTCGGAAACCTGGCCGCCTCCACCATCGCAGGCATCCTCTGGACCACCGCCTCGCCCGCCGTCGCCTTCATCTTCCTCGCCACCGCTATGACCATCGCAGTCCCAGTCCTCGCCCTCGGCGCAAAGACGGTGCGCGCGCCGTAGGGGTTCGTCGCGCGACGATGCGCGATGGCCGTGCAACGTCATCGCCCGATGGACCCGGGCAGCTTCGCGGCGTCCCCGATGATCGCCAGCTCGGCGTCAGCGCCACGAGTTCGACCGGTGAGGCCGGGGCTCAGCGGTCCCGGCCTCAGCGCATCTAATGGCGGTACGGCGGTCGGGGTGAGGTCGCTACGAGCGGCCGAACCGGCGGGTGGCGGCGATGAGGGCGATTCCCCCGGCGAGCAGGCCGGTTGCGAGGACCACCAGGGGGCCGGTGTCGCTACCCGTGCGGGGCAGCCCGCCGCCAGGCGGTGCCGTGGTCGTCACGGCCTGCATCGTGGTCGTCGAGCCACCAGCCGTGGTGCTTGTCGAGCCCATGACTGTCGTGCTCGTCGTGCTGCTCGTGGTGGAGCTCGTGGTACTTGAGGTGCTGCTGCTCGTGCTGCTGCTCGAGCTGCTGGTCGTGGTCGGCGGGCCGTTCCAGCAGAAGGACACGTGGCTGATGGAGTCCTTCGGGGACGCGAGCCCGGTGCCGACGGTGGTCGGCGGGTCGAAGAGGTAGAGGATGCCGCCGTTTCCGGCCTTGACGAACACCGCGGACACCGGCGTGTTGGTCGTGAAGCTGAAGGTCATGGGATTGCCCTCGGTGACGTCGGTGATCGTCACCGAGAAGCCGGTGTCGGGATCCGTGTAGGTCGTGCCTTCGACGGGCTGCTCGTCGATCTTGAATTCGAACTCGAAATCGCCCAAGTCGTCACACGTTGGGTTCTCACCTGAGACCACGCTGGTCGAGGTCGTTGATTGAACCTGGTCAGGGGCAGCGCCGGCACCCCCGGGGAACGCACCGATCAGCACTGCGGCACCGACGAGCATCGACCCGAGGCCGACCGCGGTGAAGGCCTTGTGTGCTGTGCGTTGGTTCATCGCGCCGCCTTGTCTTCCCAGGGGCACCATCGGCGCCCGTCGTCTTTCCCGCTCATCGTGATCGCCGCGACCTCCCGAAGGGGTACTGGGCCTGGGGTATTTCTCCACTCTGGATGGATCATGACTCGCACAAACAAACACCTGTTCGGAGAGCTACCTCGGACGAGCGGTCCCGATCGGGCTGCAGCGGTCAACCCGGGCACTCGGCCGGACCAGCGGGAAACGGCCGATGACCAGCCCGGGGGCTGGTCATCGAGAGTGGTCGGGAGTTTTTTGGCCTGACGAGACCGGTGGGCGCCTGCCATCATGCGCCGCCGACCACCGGACCGGCGGGCGCTGGCCTATGTGGAGCGCCGATGTCGCGACGTGGATGGGTGTTGTTCCTGGCGATGGGTGTCATCTGGGGCATCCCCTACCTGCTCATCAAGGTGGCGGTCGAGGACCTGCCGCCCGCGTCACTGGTGCTGGCGCGGACGTCGCTCGCCGGCTTGCTGCTGGTGCCGGTGGCGGCGGGACGGGGGCTGTTGCGGCCGCTGGTGCCCTACTGGCGGCCGATGCTCGTCTACACGCTCGTCGAGATCTGCGCGCCGTGGATCCTGCTCGGCTACGCCGAGACGCAGCTGTCGAGCTCGCTCACGGGGCTGCTGGTGGCGGCCGTGCCCCTGGTGGCCGCGGTGATGGTGAAGGTGACCGGGCACGAGCCGATGAGCCTGCCGCGGGTGGCCGGGCTCCTGGTGGGGTTCTGCGGCGTGGCCGTGCTGGTGGGCTTCGACGTGGGTGCGTCGAGGCCGGGGCCCGTGGCCGCGGTCGGCCTGGTGGCGATCTGCTACGCCGCCGGCCCGCTCATCCTGGCCCGTCACCTGGCCCATCTGCCGAGCCTGGGCGTGGTGGCCGCGTCGCTGGCCGTCGCGGCCGTGCTCTACCTGCCCGCCGGCGTGGCGCGCTGGCCGGACGTGCCCCCGGACGCCGAGACCTGGTGGGCCGTCGTGGGCTTGGCGGTGATCTGCACCGCGGTGGCGTTCATCCTGTTCTTCGAGCTGATCGCCGAGGTCGGGCCGTCGCGCTCCACGGTCATCACCTACGTGAACCCGGCGGTGGCCGTGACGCTCGGCGTGATCGTCCTGGACGAGCAGTTCACCATCGCCACCGGCGCCGGCTTCGCCCTGATCCTGGCGGGCTCGGTCCTGTCCACCCGGCGGGAGCGGCCGGCCGAAGTCGTGCCCGAGCCGGTCCCGATCGGCGGCGGTCTCCGGGACGTGCCCACCGAGGAGGTGGCGGCCTGCCCGGTGGCCGAGCCCTAGGTAGTTCCGCCCACCTGTCGAAACCCGGGGCGCAGCTGCGTCCTTTCGGTGAACCAACCCCGAAGGAGGCACTCAAGGACGAGGGCCGGTTCGTCAGCCTGGGACTGGGCGACGGCCGACCGCGTCGACGGCCTGCTGGGCCGGGCCACCGCAGCCGGCGGCCGGTTGGTCAAGCCGGCCAAGCGAGCCCTGTGGGGCGGCTACAGCGGCCACGTCGCCGACCCCGACGGCCACATCTGGAAGGTGGCGTCCAGCAACGGCCCGCCGCGCCTGCGCCGCCGGACGGCGTCAGCGGTCACCGCCCCCACCCAGCCGATCGAGGTGCCGGTGGTGATCGGCGTGGCCGACGTCAAGCAGGCCAAGGCGTTCTACGAGGCCCTCGGCAGCCCGGTCGGCAAGAGCTACGGCGGCAAGTACGTGAGCTTCAGCTTCGCGGGTGCGTCGGACCTGGCCCTCTACCAGCGGGGCGACCTGGCCGACGACGCCGGCGTCGACGCCGACGGTCGCGGCTTCCGAGCCGTGACGTTCTCGCACATCGTCGACTCGGCGGCCGAGGTCGACGAGGTCATCGACCGGGCAAAGCAGGCCGGCGCCACCGTGGTGAAGCCGGCCGAGGCGGCGCCCTGGGGCGGCTACGGCGGCTATATCGCCGACGCCGACGGGTTCCTCTGGAAGGTGGTGTCGGCCTCGTGATCCGCCGGGCGGGCGGGCAGCCCGTCGACGTAGGTCACCGTGTTGGTGCGCACCGCAGGCGTGCGCGGGCCCCGGATGATGACGCCGGTGAGGTTGAGCGGGTCGCAGGCATTGACCGCGACCCGCTCACCCGTGCGGGGCGCCTTGCGGACCGCGTTGAGCGCGTCCATGGCCGCGGGCAGGGCGTACTGCTCGCCGCTGAACCCGGCGACGAAGCGGCCGCCCCGCACCAGGCCCCGGTCCTCGAAGCGCCGCAGCGCCCACTGCAGGTCGCGCCAGGGCACGGCCAGTCCCTCGTGCACCGCCAGGTCGCGGAACACCACCCCCCAGCGGGCCAGCAGCTGGTCGGCCAGCACCTCGGCCAGGCCCTCGCGGTCCTCGACCGTCTCGGCCTCCCCCACCAGCGACCAGCGCCCCGCCGCGGTGGTCGGGCGCTGGGCCCCTCGGCGCCGCCGGGTCAGGGAGCGGGTGGCGGCGGTGGGGCGCCGGGGCCCCTCCACCAGGGCGCGGATGGCGGCGAAGCCGTCCGCGGTGAGCAGGCCGCGGGCCACGCCGTCCCACAGCGCCTGCTCCAGGTCGGTGGCCAGCCGGCCGGTGTCGGCCATGAGCTCGGGCAGGAAGCGGGCGCCGTTGGCCGCCAGCGCTTCCACCACCTCGGCGGTGGCGCCCACCGCCGGGACCTCGGGCTCGCCCGCCATCCGGGCCGCTTGGAGCAGCCAGGGCAGGTCGGCCCGGAACGCCAGCGCCACCGGTGTCGCCTTGGACGGGCCCGCCTTACGGTCGCCCGAGGGCTGGGAGGGTGACAGCCGCAGCCAGGTGACCTCGCCGTCGTGGCACAGCCGATCGAGCTGGCCGGGGC
>JBKPRV010000299.1:0-5093 GCA_046734715.1 Actinomycetota bacterium
GGCTTTCCCTGCCGGGGCCACCTTCTCTACCAGCGAAGCCCCGGCAACGGCGCCGGGGCTTCGCCGCGTCCGGGCCCGGAGACCCCCACCCCCCGTCATCCCCGCGTGCGGGGGTGATCCACCGGGGGGATCCCCGATGCCGGGGGACCCGGGGCGTCGTACCTTGCCCCCACGGCCTCCCGAGCGGGCGAGGCTACGAACACAGGGAGTGCCTGAGATGAGCGTCATCGACATGCTGCTCGATCTGTTCCGCGACGATTCGGCGCAGGACGAGCTGGCCGCCGACCCGGCCGGCTACCTCGCCACCCACGGCCTCGGGGGCCTGACCGCCGAGGACGTCCTGAACGCGATGCCCGGCCTGTGCGGCGCTCTGCCGCCCGAGCAGGCCGACGCCGTGCGGGCCGTCTACGGCCTCGACGGCCCCTCCGAAGGCGGCTCGGCCTCGTCGGCCGCGGCCAGCGTGCACGCCACGCTGCCGCCGCCTCCCACTCCCGACCCCGGGGGCGATCCGGTCGAGCAGGTCCTGCAGCAGCTCAACTACTTCACGACCGTCAGCAACACCACGCAGCAGTACTTCGAGGACAACGACGTCACCAACATCGACGACCGCGACACCACGGTCGACCAGTCGGTGAACCAGGACATCACCGCCTTCGGCGACGTGAACCAGGACTTCGACAACGACGTCGTGTCCGGCGACAACGCGGTGGCCGCAGGCGACAACGCCCAGGTCAACACGGGCGACGGGGCCGTGCAGGCCGGCGACGACATCGAGAACTCGACCGTTGCCACCGGTGACGTCGACGGGTCGGTCTTCGACGACGCGACCGACTCGGTGATCGGTGACGACAACCAGGTCATCTCCGACTCCACCGTGGGGGCCGCGACCTTCGGCTCGGGCGATGCCACCAACGTCGAGGCCGAGAACGCCAACCTGGGCGACGGCGTCATCGTCAGCGACGCCAACGGCGACGCCAACCTCAACCTGGGCGACGGCGACTTCACCCAGATCACCGACTCCAGCCTGGACGAGTCGGTCGTGGGCGGCGGCACGGTCCAGTCGAACGACATCGACGTGAGCGCGGACGACGGGTCTTCGGTCGCTTTCGGAGACGGCGCCGAGACCAGCGCCGAATCACAGGACGTCGACATCTCCGACAACAGCGGCACGGTGCAGGTGGCCGACGACGCCACCCAGACCGGGCTGACCGACAACTCGATCAACGACAGCTACAACATCGATGACTCGTTGAACGTCGACGTCACCCAGACCGACAACTCGATCGACGACAGCTTCGATGCCGAGGACAGCTTCAACGTCGACAACAGCGTCACCGACAACAGCATCGACACCCAGGACAACGACGTCGACATCGACGCAGGGCTGATCTGAGGCCTGAGGCGTTGGGGGGACCCGACCAGACGGAGCGCAGATCTGAGTTAGCGTTGCGACGCAGAAGGAGTTGCGCAGATGGCGGGGAACCCCAACGCCGGCGACCGCTCGGCGACGGTCCAACAGGCATTGTCCGTGGTCGATCTGGGCCGGCAGGCAGCCAAGGCGTACGCGCGCCCCGACCTGCTGTCACGGCTGTCGGCGACGCGCAAGCGCCTGGCCGATCCCGCCTTTCACGTGTTCGTGCTCGGCGAGTTCAAGCAGGGCAAGTCGTCTCTCGTCAACGCCCTGCTGAACGCTCCGGTGTGCCCGGTGGACGACGACATCGCCACCTCGGTCCCCACCGCCATCGGCTTCGGCGACCCGCCGTCCGCCGCGGTGCTGTTCGACCCGGGCGGAGATCCCTCCGACCCGGACCGGGAGCCCATCCGGGAGGAGATCGAGGTCGACCAGGTGGCCCGGCACGTCACCGAGGCGTCCGATCCCTCGGGCGAGCGCCGTGTGACCTCGGTCGACGTGCTCCTGCCCCGCAAGCTGCTGAGCGACGGGCTGGTCATCGTGGACACGCCCGGCGTGGGCGGCCTGGGCTCGGCCCATGGCGCGGCAACCATCGGGGCGCTCCCCATGGCTGACGCGGTGATCTTCGTGTCCGATGCCAGCCAGGAGTTCACCGGCCCCGAGATCGAGTTCCTCCAGACCGCCCGCCGCATGTGCCCCAACGTCGTGTGCGTGCTGACCAAGATCGACTTCTACCCGGCGTGGCGCAAGATCCGGGACCTCAACGTCGATCACCTCAAACGGGCGGGCATCCCCTCCGAGCAGCTGTGCGTGTCGTCGTCGCTGCGGGTCCACGCCCTGCGCACGAACGACCGCGACCTCAACCGTGAGTCGGGCTTCCCCGCGCTGGCCGGCTTCCTCCAGAACAAGATCGCGGCCAACGCCGAGAAGCTCAGCGTCAAGAGCGCGGCCAGCGACGTGCTGGCCGTCGCGGGCATGCTCGAGTCGCAGTTCGCCAACGAGCGCCAGGCGCTCAACGACCCCGACCAGGCCCGCGACATGGTCGAGAACCTCACCGAGCTCAAGGGCCGGGCCGAGCGGCTGCGCAGTGGCGTGTCCAAGTGGCAGCAGACGCTCAACGACGGCATCACCGACCTCCAGGCCGACGTCGACTACGACCTGCGCGGCCGGCTGCGCCAGATCAGCCGGCAGGCCGACGATGCGCTCGAGGCCAGCGACCCGGCCGAGACGTGGGACGAGTTCCAGGCCTGGCTGTACCGCCGGGTGGCAGAGGACGTCGTCCGCAACTACGCCTTCCTCCACAGCCGGGCGCAGGCGCTGACCGCCCAGGTCTCCGAGCACTTCGGCGAGGACGGGGTGGGCATCGTCGTCCAGCTGGACGTGGCCAACCCCACCGAGGTCCTCACCGCGGTCGACGCCAACACCGACATCGACGTGCACAAGATGGGCGTCGGCGGCCAGGGCATGGCCGCGCTGCGCGGGAGCTACGGCGGCCTGCTGATGTTCGGCATGCTCGGGCGCATGGCCGGCCTGGCCATGGCCAACCCCGCCACCATCATCATCGGGCTGTTCATGGGCCGCCAGGCCCTGCGGGGCGAGAAGGAGCGCCAGCTGCTCATGCGGCGCAACCAGGCGCGCCAGGCGCACCGCAAGTACACCGACGAGGTCGGCTTCGTGGTGGGCAAGGACTCCCGCGACACGCTGCGGCGGGTCCAGCGGCGCATGCGCGACTTCTTCGCCACCCGGGCCGAGGAGCTGCACCAGTCCACCAGCGAGGCGCTGGCCGCCGCCCAGCAGGCGGTGAAGTCCGACGCCGCCACCCGGGCCAAACGCATGCGGGACGTCGACGCCGAGCTCAAGCGCATCAGCGTGCTGCGCGACAAGGCGCTGGCCCTGGCGCCCGAGCTCAAGGCGGGCAACCGCTCCGGCCAGGGGGCACGCACGTGAACGAGCGCGCCGCGTCCCCCTTGCTCGACTCGGTGCGGGCGCTGCTGACCCAGGCCACTCAGCTGTACGGCGCGATCCCGGCCGCGAGCCAGCGGCTCCAGGCCGTGCTCGACCGGCTGGACGAGCCGCTGCGGGTGGCCATCGCGGGCAAGGTCAAGGCCGGCAAGTCGACGCTGCTCAACGCCCTGGTGGGCGTGGAGCTGGCGCCCACCGACGCGGGCGAGTGCACCCGCATCGTGACCTGGTACCGCGACGGCATCACCTACCGGGCCACGCTGGAGCCCCACCACGGCGAGGCCCGCCAGGTGCCCTTCTCCCGCGACGGCGGGGCCATCGCCGTCGACCTCGGCGGGGTCGACGGCGACGACGTGCGCCGGCTCGTGATCGAGTGGCCGTCGTCGTCCCTGCGCCAGATGACGCTGATCGACACGCCCGGCATCGCCTCGCTGTCGACCGACGTGTCCGCCCGCACGACGGCGTTCCTCACGCCGGGCGAGGACCAGGTCACCCCGGCCGACGCGGTGCTGTACCTGATGCGCCACCTGCACTCCTCGGACATCAACTTCCTCGAGGCGTTCCACGACGAGGAGTTCTCGCAGGCCACGCCGGTCAACGCGGTGGCCGTGCTGTCCCGGGCCGACGAGGTGGGCGTGGGCCGCATCGACTCGATGGCGTCGGCCCAGCGGATCGCGGCCCGCTACCGGCAGGACCCCAAGGTGCGGCGCCTGGCCCAGACGGTCGTGCCCGTGGCCGGGCTCCTGGCCCAGTCGGGGGCCACGTTGCGGGAGGCCGAGTTCAAGGCGCTCGACGCCATCGCCAGCGCCCCGCGAGAGGAGGCGGAAGCGCTGTTCCTGTCGGCCGACCGGTTCGTGCAGGCCACGACGCCCATCGCCCTGACCTCGATGGAGCGCGAGCACCTGCTCGACCGCTTCGGCCTGTTCGGGGTGCGGCTGGCGGTGGCGCTGATCCGCCAGGGGGCGGCCACCACCGCCACCGCGCTGTCCACCGAGCTGGTCCGGCGCAGCGGGCTGGTCGAGCTGCGGGAGGTGCTGCTGAGCCAGTTCGCCCAGCGGCGGGACGTGCTCAAGGCCCGCTCCGCGCTGCTGGCGCTGGAGTCGGTGCTGCACGAGCACCCGGTCCCCGGCGGCGACATGCTGGCCTCGGAGCTGGAGCGCATCACGGCTGCGGCCCATGAGTTCGCGGAGATCCGCCTGCTCAACGCCTTGCGGGCCAGTGGGGTCAAGGTCCGCCCGGCCGAGGCCGAGGAGATGGAGCGCCTGATGGGCGTGGATGGCACCGCCTTGCACGTCCGCCTGGGCCTCACCACCGAATCGGATGCATCCGAGGTGCGGCGAGCGTTGCAGAATGCCATCGGGAGATGGCAGCGCCGGGCGGAGAGCCCGATGTCGTCGCGGGAGGTCGCAGACGCCGCCCGCGTCGTCATCCGAACCTGCGAGGGATTGCTGGTCTCGCTCGGCTGAGCCGAGCCGCTGCCGGGCGGGGGGACGGAGGGAGCGTGAGATGACGAGCCCAGACGATCCTGAGTCCCGGCCGTGGCCGCCCCTCCCTCCGGATGAAGACGAGGCCGCCGGGTCGCGTCCGGCCCCACCTCCACCGCCGCCGCCGTCGACGGCCGGCTGGACGCCCGCCCCACCGAGCGAGGAGCCCGCCGGTGCCCCCTGGGGCCCGCCTTCGGGCGAACCGTGGCGGCCATCGCCCTCCCCCGGGTCCGGTG
>JBKPRV010000300.1:0-6747 GCA_046734715.1 Actinomycetota bacterium
GAGCTCACCAACGAGGGCCTCAACCTCTACGGCGTGCAGCGGGTGCTGGAGCTGGAGGCCGAGGTGGCCCGGCTGCGGGCCGAGCTGTCCGAGGCCCACCGCCAGTACCGCCGCGAGCTGGTCCCCATCCGCCAGGTCGCGGCCGTGTTCGAGGCCCGCCGGCGCCGCCCGGAGCGCTAGCGGTCCAGGTAGAGGAGGGCAAGCCGAGCGTTGGTGGCCAAGCGCGCCCCCCAGGGAAGAACTTGAGCGCGTGAGTATCAACTTTCGTTAGCCGGAGGTAGCATCTTCGCATGGCGCTCGATCCGAACCGCTGGACGCTCAAGGTCCAGGAGGCCTTCAGCTCGGCCGTCGACGCGGCCAAGCAGGCGTCCAACCCCGAGGTCACGCCCGACCACCTGCTGCTCGCCCTGCTGGGCCAGGGCGAAGGCATCGTCCTGCCCATGCTCCAGCGGTTGGGCAAGGAGCCGCTGCCCCTGCGCAACCAGGTGAACGAGGCGCTGGCCAAGCTGCCCCGCGCCTACGGCAGCGAGGCGCGCCTGTCGCGGGCGCTCAACCAGGTCTTCGACGACGCCGACGCGGCGCGCACCGAGCTGCACGACGAGTACCTGTCCACCGAGCACCTGCTCCTGGCCCTCGCCGACCGGCTCGACGTGTCCCGCGAGGACGTGCTGGCCGCCATGCAGGCGGTGCGGGGCAGCCACCGGGTCACGTCCCAGAACCCCGAGGAGCAGTTCCAGGCGCTGGAGCGCTACGGCCGCGACCTCACCGAGGTGGCGCGCCAGGGCAAGCTCGACCCGGTGATCGGGCGTGACGAGGAGATCCGCCGGGTGATCCAGGTGCTGTCCCGGCGCACCAAGAACAACCCGGTGCTCATCGGCGAGCCCGGCGTCGGCAAGACCGCCATCGTCGAGGGCCTCGCTTCCCGCATCGTCGAGGGCGACGTGCCCGAGACGCTCAAGAACAAGCGGGTGGTGGCGCTCGACCTCGGGTCCATGGTGGCCGGGTCCAAGTACCGCGGTGAGTTCGAGGAGCGGCTCAAGGCCGTGCTGAAGGAGATCACCGACGCCGAGGGCGAGATCATCACCTTCATCGACGAGCTCCACACCGTCGTGGGCGCGGGCGCGGCCGAGGGCGCCATGGACGCCGGCAACATGCTGAAGCCGCTGCTGGCCCGCGGCCAGCTGCGCATGATCGGCGCCACCACGCTGGACGAGTACCGCAAGCACATCGAGAAGGACGCGGCGCTGGAGCGCCGGTTCCAGCAGGTGTACGTGGGGCCGCCGTCGGTCGACGACACCATCGCCATCCTGCGGGGCCTCAAGGAGCGCTACGAGGTCCACCACGGCGTGCGCATCCAGGACGCGGCGCTGGTGGCGGCGGCCGTGCTTTCCGACCGTTACCTGACCGGGCGCTTCCTGCCCGACAAGGCCATCGACCTCATGGACGAGGCCGCCTCGCGGCTGCGCATCGAGATCGACTCGCTGCCCACCGAGATCGACGTGGTCGAGCGGCGCATCCGCCAGCTCGAGATCGAGAAGGTGGCGCTGGCCAAGGAGACCGACGCCGCGTCGGCCGAGCGGCTGGCCGCGCTGGAGTCCGAGCTGGCCAACCTGCGCGAGCAGAACGACTCGATGCTGGCCCACTGGAACAACGAGAAGGCCGTCATCTCCGAGATCCGGGAGCGCAAGGAGGAGCTGGAGCAGGCGCGGCTCGACGTCGAGCGCGAGGCCGACCTGGAGAAGGCGGCGGAGATCCGCTACGGGCGCATCCCTACGCTCGAGCGCCAGGTGGCCGACGCCACCGACCGGCTGGACGAGCTCCAGGCCGGCGGCCAGCGCATGCTGAAGGAAGAGGTCGACGACCAGGACGTGGCCGAGGTGGTGGCCCGCTGGACCGGCATCCCCGTGAGCCGCCTCATGGAGGGCGAGATGGCCAAGCTCGTCCGCCTGGAGGACGTGCTGCACGAGCGGGTGGTGGGCCAGGACGAGGCCGTGTCCGCCGTGGCCCGGGCCATCCGCCGCAGCCGGGCGGGGTTGTCCGACCCCCACCGGCCCATCGGCTCGTTCCTGTTCCTGGGGCCCACTGGTGTGGGCAAGACCGAGCTGGCCCGGTCGCTGGCCGACTTCCTGTTCGACGACGAGCGGGCCATGGTCCGCATCGACATGAGCGAGTACATGGAGAAGCACTCGGTCAGCCGCCTGATCGGCGCCCCGCCGGGGTACGTCGGCTACGACGAAGGCGGCCAGCTCACCGAGGCAGTGCGGCGCCGGCCCTACGCGGTGGTGCTGCTCGACGAGATCGAGAAGGCGCACGCGGACGTGTTCAACGTGCTGCTGCAGCTGCTGGACGACGGGCGCCTCACCGACGGCCAGGGGCGCACGGTCGACTTCACCAACGTCGTGCTCATCATGACCTCGAACCTGCCGGGCGACCCGCGGGCCTTCTTCAAGCCCGAGTTCATCAACCGCATCGACGAGATCGTCAACTTCCGGGAGCTGACCGAGGACGACCTGGCCCAGATCGTGGAGATCCAGCTGCGCGGGCTGCGCGACCGGCTGGCCGCCCGCCGGGTCACCCTGCAGGTGACGGAAGCGGCGGTGGCGGCGCTGGCCCACCAGGGCTACGACCCGGCGTTCGGCGCCCGGCCGCTCAAGCGGGTCATCCAGCGCCAGCTGGCCGACGAGCTGGCCCTGCAGGTGCTCGACGGCAAGATCGGCGAGGGCGACACGGTCACCATCGACGCCGACGGGGACAGCCTCCTCATCGTCAGCTGACGCCCCCCATCCCAACCGCGTCTGCGGAACCGGTGGGCGTTAGGCTGGCACGTCCCCTGAGCGACATCCCGGGAGCGCGTCGTGCCTGCAACCATCGTGGTCGGAACCCAGTGGGGCGACGAGGGCAAGGGCAAGTTCACCGACCTCTTCGCCAAGGAGATGCACCTGGTGGTCCGCTACCAGGGGGGCCACAACGCGGGGCACACGCTGGTGGTCGACGGGGAGACGTTCGCGCTCCAGCTCATCCCGTCGGGCGTGCTGTACGACCACATCGTGCCGGTCATCGGCAACGGCGTGGTGGTCGATCCCCAGGTGCTGCTGGACGAGATCGACATGCTGGAGTCGCGCGGCCGCAGCTGCGAGCGGCTCAAGGTGTCGTCCAGCGCCCATCTGATCCTGCCCTACCACCAGCTGCTCGACCGGGTGACCGAGCGCCACCTGGGCAAGAACAAGCTGGGCACCACCAAGCGGGGCATCGGTCCCGCCTACGCCGACAAGGCGGCCCGGGTCGGCCTGCGGGTGCAGGACATGTACGACCCCAAGATCTTCCGCCAGAAGCTGGAGCTGGTGCTCAAGGAGAAGGGCCAGCTGCTGGCCAAGGTGTACAACCAGCTTCCCCCCACGGTGGACGAGATCGCCGACCTCTACCTGGGCGAGCTGGCGGACCGGGTGAAGCCGTACGTGGCCGACACCGTCAACCTGGTCCACGAGGCGCTGGAGCTGGGCCAGAACGTGCTCTTCGAGGGCGCCCAGGCCACGTTCCTGGACCTCGACCACGGCACCTATCCCTACGTGACCTCGTCCAACCCGGTGGCCGGGGGCGCCTGCACCGGCGCCGGGGTCGGGCCCCGCTACATCGACCGGGTGGTGGGCATCGCCAAGGCGTACATCACCCGGGTGGGCGCCGGTCCGTTCCCCACCGAGCTGTTCGACGAGACCGGCGACACCATCATCGAGCGCGGCGACGAGTACGGCACCAACACCGGGCGCCGGCGCCGTCCCGGGTGGTTCGATGCGGTCATGCTGCGCCACTCCGTGCGCCTCAACTCGCTGTCCGAGCTGGCCATCACCAAGCTGGACGTGCTCGACCCCTTCGACACCGTGCGGGTGTGCGTCGCCTACGAGGCCGACGGCCGCCGCTTCGACCGGTTCCCCGACGACCAGTCGTCGCTGCACAAGGCGACCCCGGTCTACGAGGACCTGCCCGGGTGGGGGACCGACCTGTCCTCGGCCACCGAGCCCGAGCACATGCCGGCCGCGGCACTCGACTACATCGCCTTCCTGGAGGACCAGGTGGGCGTGCCGATCCCCCTGGTGGGCGTGGGCCCGGGCCGCGACCAGTACGTGCAGCGCAAGCCGTAGGCGCGGATCATGCGGGTGTGCGTGGTGGGGTCGGGGGGACGCGAGCACGCGCTGGCCCACGTGCTGGGTCGCACCGCCGACGTGGTGGTGACCCCGGGAAGTCCCGGGATCCCGGGATCGGTCGACATCCCTCCGGCCGACATCGACGCCGACCTCTACGTGGTCGGGCCCGAGGCGCCGCTGGTGGCGGGCCTGGCCGACGAGCTGCGGGCCAAGGGCCGCCAGGTGTTCGGCCCGGGGGCCGACGGGGCGCACCTGGAGGGGTCCAAGGCGTGGATGAAAGAGGTGGTGTCGGCGGCGGGCGTGCCCACCGCCCGCTACGCGGCGTTCGACCGGTTCGAGCCCGCGTTGGAGTTCCTCAACTCGCTGCCCGGTCCCTGGGTGGTGAAGACCGACGGCCTGGCTGCGGGCAAGGGCGTGCTGGTGGCGCCGACGCGGGCCGAGGCCGAGGCCGACGTGCGGGCCAAGCTGGCGGGCGAGTCGTTCGGCGACGCCGGCCGCACGGTGGTGATCGAGGAGGGGATGACCGGGCCCGAGCTGTCCCTGCTGGTGGTGTGCGACGGCACCCGAGCCGTGCCCCTGGCCCCGGCGCAGGACTTCAAGCGGATCGGCGACGGCGACACCGGGCCCAACACCGGAGGCATGGGCGCCTACTCGCCCGTTCCCGCGGTCGACGACGGTGTGGTCGAGGACGTCATGGAGCGGTTCATCGCCCCCACGCTGGCCGAGCTGCACCGCCGCGGGATCGACTACCGCGGCGTGCTCTACGCCGGGCTCATGCTCACCGAGGACGGCCCGCGGCTGGTGGAGTACAACGTCCGCTTCGGCGATCCCGAGGCCCAGGTCGTGCTGCCCCGCCTGACCACCGACCTGGCCGAGCTGCTGGCCGCGGCCGCGGCCGGCGACCTGACCCAGGCCCCGCCGCCGACGTTCGACACCGGCGCCTGCGTCACCGTCGTGCTCGCCTGCGAGGGCTACCCGGCGGCGCCCCGCACGGGCGACGTGATCGACGGCATCGCCGCGGCCGAGGCCGCCGGGGCCATGGTGTTCAGCGCCGGGGTCGCCGTTGGGCCCGACGACGACGCGGCGCTCGTGACCGCGGGTGGCCGGGTGCTGGCCGTCACCGGGTCGGGGCCGACCGTGGCCGCGGCCCGCGACCACGCCTACCGGGCCGTGGGCCTGATCACGTGGCCCGGCCGCTACTACCGCACCGACATAGCCAGGGAGGCAGTGCTCGGATGACCAGGAAGGTCGCGATCCTCATGGGGTCGCCGAACGACAAGGACATCATGGCCCCCGCGGCCGACACCCTCACCCGCTACGGCATCGAGGCCGACGTGCGGGTCATGTCCGCCCATCGCACCCCGGCCATCGTGGCCGAGTTCGCCTCGACCGCCCGCGACAACGGCTACGTCGCCATCATCTGCGGCGCGGGCATGGCCGCCCACCTCGCCGGCGCGGTCGCGGCCCAGACGACGCTGCCGGTCATCGGCGTGCCCCTCGCCAGCGGCGCCCTCAACGGCGTGGACGCGCTGTACTCCACGGTCCAGATGCCCAAGGGCATCCCGGTGGCCACCGTCGCGGTCAACGGCGCCATGAATGCCGCCCTGCTGGCGGTCCAGATGCTGGCGATCGACGACGCCGACCTCACGGCCGAGCTGCTCCGCCACCGCGAGGAGATGGTCCCCCGCTAACCCCGCTCCAACGAGTCGGCCAGCTCGGCCCCGAAGCGGCGCAACGCCTCGACGTCTGCCCCTTCGGGCCATTGGTTGGTCGGACGGGCGATCACCCTCCGGATCATCTGTGCCAGGATCGGCCGGCTGAACCCGGGGTCCTTGACCTTGGCGTCGGCGAGCATGTCCTCCAGAGGGAAGCGCTCGACCAGCACGGCCACGTCCGCCAGGTCGCGGGGTTGCACCCGGCCGAACAGCGCCAGCACTTTGCTGGCCGCCAGTTCCCGCGGCGACAGGGTGGGCCCCAGCGACGTAGTCGTGCCCGGCCACTCCATGTAGTCGCGCCCGAGGTCTACGCCGAAGGTGCTACGGCGCGGCCCGACCGCGGTCACCATGAGCTCGGCAAACCCGTCCAGCCGGCGGCTCATCTCCACCTCGAAGCCTTCGTGCCGTAGGGCGTCGGCCACACGGTCCGCCACCGCCGCCACGTCGACGTCCTTGGAAGTGAAGGCGTCAATGTCGCGGGTGGGCCGGTTCGACAGCTTCGAGGCCACCAGAGCCGCCCCGCCGGCCAGGTGGAATCCCTCCGGCCCAGCCACCGTCAGGACGATGCGGGCGACGCGGCGCTGGGCGTCGGTGAGCCCGCCATCGCTCAACGCAGCGACTCCACCAGGTCGGCGACCGCATCCTGCATATGGCGCGCGACAGGGACGTTGGGCCACAGCTCCACCAGTTCGTCGGGGTCGACCCAGACGCGGATGTCCTCGGGCCGGCCCTCGTCCAGCACCTGGGCATAGAGGCCCGCTCGCTGGTCCGGATCGCCCATGTCCCACGGTCCCTGGCGGGGCGTCCAGTCCAGGTGGACGGGCAGCGTCACCACCAGGTCGAGCGGGACGACCGGGGTCCAGCGGCCCTCGGGTAGCTCGATGGGCCGGTGG
>JBKPRV010000301.1:0-4544 GCA_046734715.1 Actinomycetota bacterium
CGGCGCGGCATCGCCCCCGCTCGCGTTGCTCGTCACCGTCAGGGTCGGTGGGATCCGCGGATCGCATGCCACGAGTCCCGAGAGAGCGAGAGCGGCCACCAGTGCCACAGCTGTCCGACGCACGTCATCCCCCCAGTTCGACCCACACGCGGTAGCACACGGGCGTCTGCGCGGCGAGGACGTTACCGGGGTCAGTCGTCTCTCACTCTTGCGCTGGTTGCGGTTCCTGTCGGCTGCCGGGGTGCTGGTCGCACTGCGCACCGCCCGACGACCGGACGACCCGACGACAGAAGGAGACCCGATGGACCTGACCATGACCGAAGCGGAGCGCCAGGCGTTCCTGGCCGATCGGCACGTCGGCGTGATCTCGGTGGAGCGCCCCGATGGCCCGCCCCTGAGCGTGCCCGTCTGGTACGTGTACGAGCCCGGCGGCGAGCTGTGGGTGCTCACCGAGGCGACCTCCCGCAAGGGCCGGCTGCTGGAGCGGGCGCGGCGGTTCAGCCTGTGCGCCCAGCGCGAGGACCCCACGGCCTACGCCTACGTGACGGTCGAGGGACGGGTGACGACGGCCGAGCCCGCCGACCGCGAGGCCCACCGGCGGCCCATCGCCCACCGCTACCTCGGCCCCGAGTTGGGCGACCTCTACATCGAGCGCACCGATGTGGCGTCGACGCGCTATGCCATGCGACCCGAGCGGTGGTGGTCCGTCGACTACGCGAAGATGAGCCTGTAGCGGGTCAGGCCCCCCAGGGCGGGCCGCACCTCGCGGGCGAAGCAGGCGAAGAACCGACCGGCCCGGCGCATTCGTGCCTTATCGTGCCAGACGCATCCTCCGGCCGGGCGAGCCGGGCGGCGGCGATCGTTCTCTCGAAGCGGAGGGCGTCCACCGCCTCCTCGTCGAGCACCGACTGGTAGCCGCGCGGACGCGTCCTCAAGCGGTCCGAGCCATCCACTTCGCGGAGGATCCCGCGCCGGCGCGAGACAGGGAAGCGGAGCGCCTCGACGGTGGCGTCGGGCGGTCCGGGACGCCTCCGGTGAGGGTGACGAGCCGGAGCCCGTCCTCGTGGCCGGTGGTGACGATCTTGGGCTCAGCAGAGATCTCGCCACTGCGCGATGCGACGCCGGCGGCGATCCCAGGTCGACGCGGCGGAGGCACCCCGGTGGGAGCGGACCCAGGTCTCGACGGCGGAAGCTCGCCGGACCATTGCCGTCTGCCGCTCGTCCCATGGCGGGCGGGCGCCGTAGCCGTCGAACAAGGCGGGCACGCATGATCGGTGCTCCGGGTGGTGCAACCGGACGATGAGCTCAGCCCACGCGAGATCGGTGATCGGGCTGCCGGCCGTGCTCCACTCCCAGTCGGCCAGGAGCACGATCGAGTCGTCGTGCTCGGCGAACAGGACGTTGTTCGGGCCGAAGTCCTGATGCACGAGGACACCGGCGCCGTCGAACTCCTCGAAGCGCTCCGGGCGAACGGCCTGGACCTCGCGCAGGAGGCGGCCCAACGCGAACATGACGGCCGCCCCGTCACCGCGGTCGATCCGCTCCTGGCCGTGCCGACCCGGGACCAGTTCGAGGACGAGCACGCCGGGCCGTGAGTCGACCACCGTCGCCACCGGGAGACGATCGGCCAGCGAACGGAGCGCCAGCTCCTCACGCCGCTGCCGCTCGACGGCCCCGGGGCCCTGGTAGGTCTTCGTGACCAGCGAGTCCCGCGCCGTCACGGAGTTGGTGTAGGCGTGGGGCAGTGGTTGGCCGTCAGGCACGACCGGCCGTGACCTCCTCGCGGACCAGGCGGGCGCCGGCCGCCAGCGATTGCATCTTGGCGAACGCGACGTCGCGGGGCAGGTACTTCATCCCGCAGTCGGGGGCCGGGATCACGTTCTCGGTCGGCACGTACGGCAGAGCGCGACGGATGCGGTCGGCGACGATCTCCGGGGTCTCGACGGTGTGGTCACCGAGGTCGATGACGCCGAGGATGATCTTCTTGCCCGGCAGCTCGGCCAGGACGGAGCAGTCGAGCTTCGACTGGCCGGTCTCGATGGAGACGGCGTCGCAGCCGACCGCGGCCATCTCGGGCAGGAACGAATAGCCGCTGGGGCGGTCGTGGATGATGGCGGCGTAGCCGAAGCAGATGTGGACCGCGGTCGCGCCGCTGATCCCGGCGAGCGCCCGCTCGAGCGCCGCCACGCCGTACTCCCGGGCCTTCTCGGGGCGAGCCTGGAGGTACGGCTCGTCGATCTGCACCATGTCGGCCCCGGCGGCGAACAGGTCGGCGATCTCCTCGTTCACGGCGTCCGCGTAGGCCAGGGCGGCGCTCGGCTCGTCGGGGTAGTAGTCGTTCTGCGCCTGCTGGGTCATCGTGAACGGCCCGGGGACGGTCATCTTGATGGGCCGATCCGTGTGCCGGCGCAGGAAGCGCACGTCGTCGACCTCGACCGGGTGCCGCCGCCGGACGGGGCCGACGATCCGAGGCACCGGGTTGGGATGCCCGCTCCGGTCGAGCGCCGTCCCGGGGTTGTCGATGTCGACCCCGTCGAGCGCGGTGGCGAACCGGTTCGAGTAGCTCTCCCGCCGCATCTCGCCGTCGGTGATCACGTCCAGCCCCGCATCCTCCTGGGCCCGGATGGCGAGCAGTGTCGCGTCGTCCTGGGCCTCCTCCAGGTACGGCTCGTCCACGCGCCACAGCTCGCGCGCCCGCACCCGAGGCGGGAACCGGCCCGCCAGCTTCTCCCGGTCGATCAGCCATTCGGGCTGGGCATAGCTGCCGACGAGCATCGTGGGAAGGAGCGGTAGCTCCATGCGGCCTCCAAAGAACTCGTGGTTCGCGGCTCAGAGTACGGGCGTAGGGTCGGGCCATGTCGGGGCCCGACCCGGGGACGGCGTGGCGCTTCCGGCGCGCCATCGCACGCATCGAGCCGGCGGCCACCCGCATCCTGGCCGAGCATGCCACCAGCTACTGGCAGCGCGGGCTGTCCCGGCGGGAGAGCGACCAGCGGGTCGTCTGGACCATCGACGGTGAGACGGTGCTCGAGTTCCGCTTCGACCCAGCGGGACCCTCGAGCCTCGTGGTGCACGACTTCAGCCTGTTCGAGCCGCTCCGCAGGGCGATCCGCACGCGTCACGTCCACCTGCGGTTCGCCACCGCGCGCGACTCCCTGACCTGAGCCATGACCTCACAGGTCATGGTCCTCGTTCCCTCGGTCCGTCACGATCGACGGAGCGACAAAACCGGAGGATCCCGATGCCCGCCTACGCCCTCGCCCACCTCTACAACCCGAACCCCCATCCTGAGGTGATCGAGTACCTCGAGCGCATCCAGGACACGCTCGACCCGTTCGAGGGCCGGTTCCTCGTGCACGGCCCCAAGGTCACCGTCGCCGAAGGCGAGTGGCCCGGGACCCTGGTGATCATCGAGTTCCCCGACGCCGAGCGGGCCGCCGCCTGGTACACCTCGCCCTCGTACCAGGACATCCTGCCGCTGCGGACGCGCAACATCGACGGGGTCGCCATCCTCGCCGAGGGGGTAGGCCCCGACTACCACCCGGCCAGCAAGGCCGCCGAGATGCGGACCTGGGCCGAGGCCCTGGCCGCAGGGCCGAGCGCCGACTAGGCCCGGGATACGCAACAGACTGGTTGCGCGTCGCGGCCTCGGGTCGTAGCTTCCCGGGGATGGTGACAGCGAGCGAGGTCGAGTACGAGGCGGACGGCGGGACCGTGATGATCGGCCATCTGGCCGTCCCGGACGACGACGCCGGTGCGAGCCTGCCCGCGGTGCTGGTGGCGCACGAGGCCCCCGGCCTCGACGACGTGCACCGCGAGCGGGCCGACCGGCTCGCCGGGCTCGGGTACGTAGCGTTCGCGCTCGACGCCCACGGTGGCGGGCAGTTCCGGCTCGACGATCCGAGCATCCGCCAGCGGGTGGCGGCCATCGGCAGCGACCCCGACCGGGCGCGCGCCATCGCCGGCGCCGCGCTCGACATCCTCCTGGACCACCCGCGGGTCGACCGGTCCCGCGTGGCCGCCATCGGCTACTGCTTCGGCGGCACCCTCGTGCTCGAACTGGCTCGGGGTGGGACCGACCTGCGGGCCGTGGTCGGGTTCCACCCCGGCCTCCAGACCTCCCGGCCCGAAGACGCCCGCAACATCACCGGCACGGTGCTGGTCTGCGTCGGCTCGGAGGACCCCTACGTGAACGGCGACGTCCGCACGGCGTTCGAGGCCGAGATGCGGGCCGGTGGGGCCGACTGGCGCATGCACCTCTACGGCGGGGTGCAACACAGCTTCACCCACCCGCGCGCCGACCTGGCGGGCATCCCGGGCCTCGCCTACGACGCGGTGGCCGCCGACCGGGCCTGGCGGGCCATGCTCGACCTGTTCGAGGAGGTCATGGAGCCCGGAGGCACTCATTCCGCGGCGTGATCGTGCGCCGAGAGTGAGTGTCCACCACCGGCTGTCACTAGGCTCGCCGCCGCGATGGCTGGGATGGCGGTAGGGAGCGCAGGTTGAGCGACCAGGGTCCGACGCCGCCCCGGCCTGAGCACTCC
>JBKPRV010000302.1:0-4992 GCA_046734715.1 Actinomycetota bacterium
GCACGACGCTCGCCGGCAACGCCGAGTCGCAGCGCAGCGAGGAGGCGCAGAGCTACGTCGACGCCCTCACCTCGGCGTCGGCGGCCGGTGGGGTCAGCCAGAGCCCGGACCAGAACCGCTGCTTCGCCGAGGCCTATGTCGACACCGTGGGCACCGACGCGCTGACCGCGGCCATGCCGGCCGAGGACGTGGCCGCCAGCCCCGGCTTCACCGCCGACACCTTCGGCATAGCGCTGACGCCCGAGCAGAAGGACGCCTTCTACGCGGGCCTCCAGCGCTGCATCGACACCAGGGGCTTCTTCGTGGGGATCGTGGCCGAGGGGGCGACCCTGTCGCCGGACCAGTCCTCCTGCCTGGCCGCCAACGTGAACGACGACGCGCTCGAGCTCATCCTCGTGGCCCCGTTCGACGGCGACGACGCGCCGATCGAGAACGACCGGGGCTTCCAGGCCGTGATCGACGGCCTGGTCAGCGCATGCCCCGACGCCATGGCGGCGGCGGGGTGGACCTAGGCCCCGGCCGCCGTGCCTGAGGACGGCGACGGTGGCATCCCGGTCGCGCCCCCTCCGCCCCCGCCACCCGCTCCCAGCTGCGGCTCGGTGCCCTATCCCGGCGGGCCTCCGGGCCGGGGCGGGCTGCCGCCCGGGGCGGTGTACGGGCCGCCGCCCGGGCGCCGGTACCGCCTGCGGGCGGTGATCATCGCCCTCGTCGGGGGGATCCTTCTCGGGTTGGGGGCGGCGGTGGCCGTGGTGGCGACGCTACTTCGCCGACGACGCCTGCCGGATCGCGTTCCGGGACTACGTGGGCGGCGACTACGACGACTCGGTGCTGCTCTTCGACGCCCTCGTGCCCAGCGACCAGGCCTACGACGGCGGCGACCGGGCGGTCTACTGCCTGATCGACTCGGACGACCACCGGGACGGCCGCGGCTCGGTGCGGGGTTCTGGCTAGACCTCTGCGCAGGGTGACCTGCGAGACTGAGCCGGTGAAGTACGTGATCTGCGTCCCCGACGGCTGCGCCGACGAGCCCCTCGACGCGCTGGACGGGCGCACCCCGCTGGAGGCGGCCGAGATGCCCACGCTGGCCCATCTGGCCGCCCGCGGGGAGGTGGGTCGCGCCGCGGTGATCCCCCCGAAGATGGCGCCGGGCAGCGACGTCGGCAACATGTCGATCCTGGGCTACGACCCCGCCCGCTACCACACGGGCCGGGCTCCCATCGAGGCCGCGGCGCTGGGCCTGCGGCTACGGCCCGACCAGGTCGCCTACCGCTGCAACCTGGTCACCGTGGGCGCCGACGGCACCATGGTCGATTTCGCCGGCGGCCACCCGGCCACGGCCGACGCGGCCGGGGTGATCAAGGCCCTGGACGCCGCGCTCGGCGCGGGGGCGGGCGCCGAGGTCTCGTTCCACCCCGGAGTCCAGTACCGCCACATCGTCGTCGCCCCCGAGAGCTGGGCCGACGCCGCCTGCACGCCGCCCCACGACCTCACGGGCCGGCCCGCGATGCTGCCCCGGGGCCCGGCCGCCCCGCAGCTCATCGACCTCATGGACGCCAGCCGGGACATCGTCGGCGCGTCCGACCTGGAGGCCACCCAGGTGTGGCTGTGGGGCCAGGGCCACCAGCCCCGGCTCCCGTCCTTCACCCAGGTCACCGGCCGCACGGCCGCCCTGGTGACGGCAGTCGACCTGATCCGGGGCCTGGGCGTGCTCACCGGCATCGAGATCGTCGAAGTGCCCGGGGCCACCGGCTGGTTCGACACCGACTACGAGGCCAAGCGCGACGCCGCACTGCGGAGCCTGGCCGAGGGGGCGGACGTGTTCCTGCTCCACGTGGAGGCGACCGACGAGGCCGGCCATGCCGGCGACCTGGACGAGAAGCTGCGGGCCCTGGAGGCGTGGGACAGCCGCATCCTCGCCGGCCTGGTCGAGGGCCTCGACGCCCTCGGGCCGTGGCGGATGCTGCTCCTGCCCGACCATCCCACGCCGGTCGAGCTGCGCACCCACACCGCGGACTCGGTCCCCTACCTGCTGGTCGACAGCGAGCAGGACGGGCCGGGCGGGATCTACAGCGAGCCGGCCACGGCCGAATTCGAGCCGATTCCGGGCCACGAGATGCTGTCCCGCCTGCTTTCTCGCTGACAGCGGGAACAGGAGCGCGCCCCGCGGTGTTTCAGCCGTTGGAGACGCCGCGCTACAGTACGGGTGTTCTGCCGGGGGGTACCGCTGCATCAGAGCGGATGACCGAGCGGCCCCCGACTTCCGTCGGAAGCGGAACGATCTCCCGAGTTCGGCCCGTCCGCTTGGACGTCCCACGGACCACCACCCGGGTCCGGGCCGGCCACAGATCTCCCCCTTGAAAGTGTGAGGTGACAGCCCCCGATGAGCGCGGAGCAAAACACCCTCGAACGGTCCGCTCTCGAGCGGAAGGACCGCGAGGAGCTCACGACCATCGCCCAAGCTCTAGGTGCCAAGCCTCCCTCGCGCGCCCGTAAGGCGGACATCGTCCAGCTCATCCTCGAGCTGACCGGCGTCGAGTCCGGCGGGGGCGAGACCAACGGTCGCAAGGAGGTCGCCGTGGACGACGCCGACAGCCCCGCCTCATCCGAGACCGCCGGGGACGCGGACACCTCGGCCGGCGCTGACGACGCGTCGCCGGCGCCCTCGTCGTACGACGAGGAGCCGCCGTCGGAGTGGGAGATGGAGTTCGGCGGCACCACCGACGTCCCCGACACGCCCGCTCCTGCTGCTACCCCGGCTCCGGCCGGCGGCGCCTCGGCCGACACCCGCAAGGCCAACGGCGACGCCCCCGCGGACGGCGCCGCGTCCACCGAGGCCGGCGAGGGCAGCGACCAGCCGGCCGGGTCCGGCCAGGGCGGTGGCGGTGGCGGCCAGGGCGGCGACGCCAAGTCCGGCGAGCAGGTCGACGTCAACGAGCCCGGCAACCGGCGCCGTCGCCGGCGCGGCCGCCGCGGCAAGGAAGAGGCCACCCACGTCGAGGAGTTCGCGGGCGAGCCGGTCGAGGTCGAGGGCCTGCTGGACCTGCGGGACGAGGGCTACGGCTTCCTGCGGGTGCGCGGCTACCTGCCGTCGAAGGACGACATCTACGTGTCGGTCAAGCAGGCCCGCCAGTTCGGCCTGCGCAAGGGCGACCACATCTCCGGGGCCAGCCGCCCGGCCATGCGCAACGAGAAGAACCCGGCGCTGCTGCGCATCGACAAGGTCAACGGCGTCGATCCCGAGCAGGCCCGCCGGCGACGCCGCTTCGAGGACCTGACGCCGCTGTTCCCGGACGAGAAGCTGGCGCTGGAGACCGGCGACGCCTCCAACATGACGGCCCGCATCGTCGACCTGCTCTCGCCCATCGGCAAGGGCCAGCGCGGCCTGATCGTGTCGCCGCCCAAGGCCGGCAAGACCGCCATCGTCAAGCAGATCGCCCGCTCGGTCGAGACCAACAACCCCGAGGTCAAGCTCATGGTGCTGCTCGTGGACGAGCGGCCCGAAGAGGTGACCGACATGCGGCGCTGGCTCCAGGGCGAGACCAGCGAGGTCGTCGCCTCCACCTTCGACCGGCCCAGCGAGGAGCACACCCAGGTGGCCGAGCTGACCATCGAGCGGGCCAAGCGTCTGGTCGAGGACGGCCAGGACGTCTGCATCATCCTCGACGGCATCACCCGCCTGGCCCGGGCCTACAACCTGGCTGCCCCGGCCACCGGGCGGATCATGTCCGGCGGCGTCGACTCCGGGGCCCTGTACCCGCCCAAGAAGTTCTTCGGCGCGGCCCGCAACATCGAGGAGGGCGGCTCGCTCACCATCCTGGCCACGGCGCTCATCGAGACCGGCTCCAAGATGGACGAGGTCATCTTCGAGGAGTTCAAGGGCACCGGGAACATGGAGCTGCGGCTCGACCGCCGCCTGGCCGAGCGCCGGATCTACCCGGCCATCGACGTCGACGCCAGCTCGACCCGCCACGAGGAGCTGCTGTTCCAGCGCCAGCAGCTGCAGCTGGTGTGGGCGCTGCGGCGGGTGCTGTCGGGGCTGTCGTCCACCGACGGCGGGAATGCCGCGGCGCTGGAGCTGTTGATCGACCGGATGAAGACGTTCCGTACCAACGACGAGTTCCTGGCCGAAGTGGCCAAGAACAGGTTGGCTGCGGGCTGACGGCGTCCGTAGACTGCAACGCCTTTTCGATCGACAGGAGACCCGCCATGAGGGCCGGCATCCACCCCGACTACGTCGAAGCCACCGTGCGCTGCTCGTGCGGTAACACGTTCACCACCCGCTCCACCAAGGCCGACCTGCGCGTCGAGCTGTGCAGCGAGTGCCATCCCTTCTACACCGGCAAGCAGAAGCTGGTGGACACCGGCGGCCGCATCGACCGGTTCGAGCGCCGCTACGGCCGGCGCAAGCCCAAGTCGTGACCCCCGGGCGCCCGGCGGTCGACCTCGAACGCCGGGCCGCCCTGAACTCCGCCAAGCTGGCGGCGCTGGTCTCCACCCACTGGGGCCCGGGCGAGCGCACCCGCCACACGCTGGGGGCGGGCGCAGCGCTGATCGATCCAGCGGCCTCGCCCGTGCGCGCCTGGGTGCTGGCCGACGGGCCCGGCGACCGCAGCCTGGGGCCTGCCCTGGTGTGGGCCGAGCGGCTGTCCGCGGGCTCGGTCGACCTGGTGGCCGACCCCGAGGCCGCGGGTGCGCTGGCGCGCCAGGCCGCACTGTTCGCCGACCCCGCGCCCACGGTGTGGGCGGTGGACGGCACCGCGCTGGTCCCCGCCTCGCCCGTTCCGGCGCCCGCCCCGGCGACGCCCCCGTCGCCGCCTGAACTGGTCGACCTGCTGATCGACGCCGGCGTCGAGATCGTGGTGGAGGGAGGCGTGCTGCGCGGCGAGGTCAACGGCCTGGAGGTCGCCCGCATCGTGGCCGGAGAGACCACCGCCCGGGTGCCCCTCGACGCCCCGCTGCTGGAGGTGGGCGTGGGCAAGGCCGATCGGGAGC
>JBKPRV010000303.1:0-3997 GCA_046734715.1 Actinomycetota bacterium
GGCCGCCGACCGGTTCTGCGCCCTGGGCATCGACGCCGACGGGTGGGCGGTGGTGCTCCGCCAGGCCGTGGGCCTGGAGCCCCTGGCGGCGGCCCCGGCCCAGGCGTAGCGCGCGGGAGCGTCAGCCCGAGGGCCGGCGGCCTTCGAGCTCGGAGAGCCGGCGGTTGGTCGCCTCGAGCCGCATGACCACCACGTTGAGCACCCGCCGGGCCACCATCGGGTCCGAGCTCAGCACCTCGTCGAGATGCTCGGCGCGCAGCGCGAGGAGGGTCATGGCGACGATCGACCGCACGCTGGACGTGCGCACGCCGGTGCCGAGCAGCGCCATCTCGCCGAAGAAGTCGCCGGCGTTGACCACGCCGAGGTCGACGCCGTCCCGACTCACCGCCGCGTGGCCGTCGACGACCAGGAAGAGCTCGTCGCCGAACTCGCGCTGGGTGACGATGTCGACCTGCGGCCCGACCGACACCTCGTACGCTCGCTCGGCGAGCATCGTGAGCTCCTCGTCCGTGGCGCCATGGAACAGCCAGACGTCGCTGAGGAGCTTCTTGCGGTCCTCCATCGACACGAGCGCGCTCATCGCCGCCCAACGTACAGGGGCGGCGGACGAGGGGTACGAGTGGAGAGCGGTGAGTTTCGGGCCTGACCGGAGTCATTACCACCAGGCACCGAGCGAGCGTGATGGGAGTCCGCCATGAACACACCTCCGATCGTGACGCCAGAGGAGTGGCAGGCCGCGCGCCGGCAGCTGCTCGTGAAGGAGAAGGAGCTGGTCCGCGCCCGGGACGCGCTGGCCGCCGACCGCCGGCGGATGCCCTGGCAGGCGGTTGAGAAGGAGTACGTCTTCGAGGGGCCCGACGGCAAGGTCACCCTGCAGGACCTGTTCGACGGGCGCCGCCAGCTGATCGTCTACCGCGCCTTCTTCGAGCCCGGGGTGAACGGCTGGCCCGATCACGCCTGCGTCGGCTGCTCGATGCTCGCCGACCACGTCGGCAACCTCGCCCACCTCAACGCCCGCGACACCACGCTCGTCTTCGTCTCGCGGGCGCCCCAGGCCGACATCCAGCGCCTGAAGGCGAGGATGGGCTGGGAGATGCCCTGGTACACCGTCACTGACGATTTCGACGCTGACTTCGGCGTGGACGAATGGCATGGCACGAACGCCTTCATCCGCGACGGCGACCGCGTGTTCCGCACCTATTTCATCGACGCCCGGGGCGACGAGGCGATGGGCAGCACGTGGAGCTACCTCGACATCACCGCGCTCGGCCGCCAGGAGGAGTGGGAGGACTCGCCGGACGGCTACCCCCAGACGGCGCCCTACGAGTGGTGGAACTGGCACGACAGCTACGCCGACACCAGCCCGTCCGGCGAGGGCTGATCGCCGATCGCGCCGGGCTCAGCGCTCGGTCGTGACCAGGTTTCCGTCGGCGTCGTAGGCGATGGTGCAGGCCTGGTCGAGGTCGAGCACCTGCATGAACCGCCCGAGGGCCAGGTACTTGCCGAGCACCAGGGTGAGGTCGGTCATCTCGGCGGGCGAGAAGTGGCCGCCGAGCCGGGCGAGCAGGTCGTCGTCGATGGCCTTCGAGTCGGTGGCGAAGCGCTCGGCGTACTCCAGCGCCACCCGCTCGGCGTCCGAGAACCGGTCGCTGGTCGCGTGCTGTGACACCGCGGCCAGCGACTCCTCGTCCGCCCAGTCGTTGCGCCACGTCATGCAGAGCACGCACCCGTTGATCTCGGCGATCCGCATCCGCACCAGCTCGTGGACGCGGCGCGGCAGCGGGCTCGCCCAGACCGCCTTCTCCAGGGCGTTCACGGCGGCACCGAAGTGGGGGACGAGGCTCAGCGCTCGCGTCACCTCGGGCCCCTCACCGGCGGGGATCTCGATCCGGGGCACGCCAGGATCCTGACACACCGTCAGCCCGGGTGCCCGAGTCCGGTCGGTCGGGACCCGGGAACTTTTCCCGGGTCGCAGGCGACTGTTTCCGAGCGCGCCGGGAGGTCCCTCGGCGCGCCGGCGCCCGGGGCGCCCGACAGTGATCGGAGCACGTGCATGCGAGGAGCCATCGCCGCGGCCGTCGTGGCCGCCGGGGTCCTGGTCCTTTCGGCGGCCGGAGCAGCCGCTCACACCGAGTGGCAGCCGGAGGACGCCGCCCCGGGCAGCGTGGTCGACCTGACGCTGTTCGTCGAGGACGAGCAGCCCGACGCAGGGACGACCAAGGTCGAGCTGTTCTTCCCCGAGCCCCTCACGGTGGCCGGGCTCCCCGCCGTCCCGGGCTGGACCGCCACGGTCGTGGACGGGCAGGTGGGCGGCCCGGCGACGGGTGTGACCTGGGAGGGCGGCCCCAACCCCGACGACGTCATGCTGCCGATCACGCTCGGCCCGCTGCCGGACCAGCCCGGCCGGCTGCAGTTCAAGGTGGTCCAGACCTACGACAACGGCACGGTCGACCGCTGGATCGACGACTGGCCCGAAGGCGCGGAAGAGCCCCCGAACCCCGGCCCGGTGCTCGGCCTCGTGCCCGGCGCCGCAGGCACCATCCCGGCCACCACGGTCCCGCCGACCACGGCCGCGCCCACCACCACGACCACCGCGGCCACCGCCGCGCCCGAGGACGAGGCGGCGGCCGAGGACAGCGACGACGACTCGGGGACCAACCCGGCGATCTGGCTGATCCCCGTGGCCATCGTCGTCGCCGCGGCTGCGGGGGCCTACGTCTACATGCGCCGGCGCCGGGCGGCCGAGAGCGAGTAGATCTCCCGCTCGTCGCTCTCGTCCGCCGCCGCGTCGGGCGGGTCGAGGCCCGGCGTCTCCGGCCAGAGCCGCCGGGCCGTGGCCGCCGGCACCCGGCCGCCGAGGTGCATGGTCCGCCACACCCCCCGGTAGCCCGGCAGGACACCGATGGCGACCAGCACATGGCCGGCGACCAGCACGGCCAGCACGTAGGTGGCGAGGCGGTGGACGTGGTCCAGCCACACGAAGGTCGGGCCCCCGTGCACGGTCGTGAGCCCGATGCCGGTCCCGATCAGCGTGCCGAGCGTCGCCACGAAAGCGATGTTGGCGATGCGCTGCCCGGGGTCGAAGTGGCCGCGATGGGGCGTGAAGCGCCCGGTGAGGGCCCCGCGCGGGAAGTGGACCAGCCAGCGGCCGTCGCCGCGGTCGATCCGGAGCGTCTCCCGCACGAAGGTGAACGCACCCCGCGCCCCGAGCGTCACCGCCACCACGGCGAAGGCCGCCAGGGCCCAACCCGCCTGGCGGTGCAGCTCGACGTCCGGCTCGTCGACCAGCCGGGCCAGCACGCTGGGCCGGCCCTCGTGGCCGCTCAGCAGCCACCAGCCGGTGAACAGCAGGACCAGCGTGACGACGTGGAAAGCGGTGTGGAGGAGGCGGGCCCGCCGGTTGTTGCGCACGACGGGCCCGGCGACCTCAGTAGCCATCGTTGGTGGTGGACGTCGTCCCGCCGGTCGCTCCACTCGCAGCACTGCTCGACACCGTCACGGTGATCGGCTGGCTGTGGGCGTTGGTGGTGCTGTGGTCGGCGTGGGCCACGACGGCCTCGATCTCGTGCGTGCCGGGGGTGAGGCCGGTCACGGTGAAGGTCTTGGCGTAGGCGATGCCGTACTGGCCCGCGGCGCGGTTGCCGTCGTAGTACAGGTGCACGTGGTCGCGGCCGGTGTCCGGGGCGCCGATGGGGAAGTTGACGTCGAGCTTGACGTCGAACGAGCGGCCGACCGTGGCGCCGTCGGCCGGCGAGCTGATGGCGACGGTCGGGCTGGAGCTGCCGCCCGCGCTCGCGGTGTCGTCACCGCCGCCACAGGCGGCGGCGAGCAGGGCGATGGGCAGCACCGCCCCGAGCACGAGGGCCAGGCGGCGCCGGCGCGACCGGGGGGAGGGGAGGGGGCTGGGGGGGGTCTGCATGCCCTGTGTACCCCCGCGCACCGCAAGCGGGTTTTCGCCTCCGGAGATCCGCGGCCGGCTCTCGACCGGTATAGGAGG
>JBKPRV010000304.1:0-4720 GCA_046734715.1 Actinomycetota bacterium
GCCATGGATCTTGCCGTGGCGGTCGAGGCCGAGGTCCTCGATCGCAGCGTGGGATATCGTTCCCCCGTCAACCGTGGGCGGGACACAACGGTGCCGTGGGGACCTGGGGGAGCAGGGATGTCGTCAGAGGGGGCGTTGACCGAGGTTGCTGCGGCCCAGGGCGTGCACTTGCGCCGGCCGCTGATCATCGTCGTCGGGAGAAAGGGGGCGTCGATCCCGGCCCGCTCGGACGCGCCCAAGCGCGACCTCTCCCACGACGACCTCGTCCGTCTCGAGCTGCTCGGCCGGGGCGCCCCGTGGGCCGAGGACGACGACGCCCGAGCCCTGCGCCGCGACCTCGACGAGCGCCGACTGCTCGGCGAGGACGTCGGCGCCCTGGCGGAGCCGCCCGGCACCCTGGTCGCCCGAGCCGCCCGCGACCCCCATGACGACATGTTGGCGCTCGTCACGCCCGTCCCGCTCCGGCTCGGGCCGAACGGCTACGACCACCTCGACCACGACGCCCGCGTCCTCGCCCGGCTGACCGCCGACGAGCTGGCAGCGGCGATGGCGTTCAACCGGCCGCTGCGCCCCGACGACGCGTTCGCGGCCCACCTCGAGGCCTGCCCCGATCGTGCCCTGTCCCGGGAGGCGTTCGACGACCTCGTCGTGCGACTCGAGGCGTGCGACCTCCTCACGATGGCCGGCGAGGACGGCGAGGACACCAACGAGGGCCGCACGATCAAGGCCTTCCGCCGTGGCATGCAGCGCTCCATGCGGCGCGCGGCCAAGGTCGACGAGTTCCTCGAGGCCCGACGGGTCGAGGAGGCGGAGCGGACCGCCCGCACCGGCCACGCCCGCGTGCGGGTCGTCCCCGTCACCAATGGCGACGTCCCGCTGCTCTCGCTGGGCCTCGTGATGTCGTACTCGATGGCCCACGACGGCAGCCGGCTGGAGGATGACTACGAGTTCGTCGGGGACTGGATGAACCGCACCATCCCGGCACTCACCGGCGACGAGCCACCGGCGGTGTTCCTCTTCTCCAACTACCTGTGGTCGCACCACTGGAACCTGGGCGCGTCGCGCACGGTCAAGGAGAAGAACCCGAAGCACGTCACGATCCACGGCGGTCCGGACACGCCCAAGTACGCCGACGACGTGCAGGAATACTTCGCGCTCAACCCTCACGTCGACATCGCGGTGCACGGCGAGGGCGAGGTCACCCTGGCCGAGGCGCTGGCCGCGCTGGCGCCGTCGCTCGCCACCGGCGAACCGGACCTCGACGCCCTCCGCGACGTGCCCGGTCTCAGCTACCGCCACGGCGACGGCCTCGTCACCACGGCGTCGCGCGACCGCATCGCCGACCTCGACATCGTCCCGTCGCCGATCCACAACGGCCTGTTCGACTCGGTCGGCGAGGAGATCGGGCTGCCGTACACCATCCTCGAGACCAACCGGGGCTGCCCCTACGGCTGCACGTACTGCGACTGGGGCTCGGCCACCCTCTCGCGCATCCGCAAGTACGACCTCGACCGCGTCATGGACGAGCTCGAGTGGGCCGCCAAGCACAAGGTGCACGTGGTCTGGAACGCGGACGCCAACTTCGGGGTGTTCGCCCGCGACGTCGACATCGCCCGCAAGGTCGTCGAGCTCAAGCAACGGTACGGCTACCCCCGCATGTTCGGCGCCAACTACGCGAAGAACACGGTGAAGCACCTGCGCCAGATCGTCGACACCCTCGTCGAGGGCGGCATCCTGGCCACCGGGGTGCTGTCCATGCAGTCCGCCGACCCCGAGACGTTGCTCACCATCCGGCGCCAGAACATCAAGGTCGATCGCTACGACGAGCTGTCCGAGGAGTTCAGCCGCAACGAGCTGCCCCTGGTGACCGAGCTCATGATGGGCCTGCCGGGCTCGACCGTCCGCTCGTTCACCCAGGACCTCCAGCAGTGCATCGACCGCGAGATGCGGGCCCGGGTGTACCCGACCGAGCTGCTGGTCAACAGCCCGATGAACGAGCCCGACTACCGCGAGTCCAACCAGATCAAGACCGCCAACGCCATCAGCGAGACGTGGAAGACCAACATCAACGGTGGCCGCGCGGCCCCGTTCGTGGTCTCGACGTCGTCGTTCACGCGCGACGACTACGAGCTGATGGACGTCTACCGCCAGCAGTTCTTCGTGTTCGAGAACTTCGGCGTGCTGCGCCAGGTCGCCCGGTTCGTGCGCCAGGAGGCCGGGCTCCGAGAGATGGACTTCTACCGCGAGCTCGGCGTCGCCGCCCGCGGCGACCGCTCCCGCTGGCCGGCCATCGCCTTCACCTTCGAGTCGCTGGGGGACCACCTGGTGGCGCCGTCGAGCTGGCGGTTCTTCATCGACGAGATTCGCGACTACCTCGTGTCCGTGCTCGGCATCGCCGACGACTCCGCCCTGGAGACGGTGCTGCTCGTCCAACACGCGCTGCTCCCGTCGCGCGACCGCGAGTTCCCGTTCTCGATCGAGCTACCCCACGACTTCGCCGCCTGGCACCAGACCATGCGGCGGCTCAAGCTCAACGGCGCCTCCGAGGACTGGCCCGACCACGCACCCCGCCTGTCCACCTACGGGCCGGCCCACTTCGAGGTGAGCGACCCCCAGGACGTGTCCCGCACCGGCATGGGCCACCCGCTCCTGTCGGCGAACGAGTCGGACTGGGAGATGGCGTCGCCGGTCGGGCGCACGCTCACCTTCCTGCAGACCGTCCCCGACCTCGACTGACCGGCCGACGACCACAGCTCCCACACCCACGGGTGGCACCACGCCTTCTGGTGCGCGAGCGCTCGCCGGTTGCGGGCCCGGCGCCGAACGAGATCGCCGTGCGGGCCGCGTTGGGCGCGTCACGCCATGTCCTCCTGGGGCGTCAGCGGAGGGCGGTGACCACGGCGGCGTGGCCGGAGCGCCAGGTGACGGTGGCTTCGGTGAAGCCGGCGGCGAGCAGGGAGGCGATGTGCCAGTCGGCCGGCGGGGAGAACTCCTCGGTCGGGTAGCTGGTGGCGAAGACCGTGCGCCGTTCGTCCAGGGCGGTGGCCAGGGCTGGGTCTTGCGCGGCGTGGGCCCACCACGCGTCCCAGGCTTCTCGGCGGGCCGCGGGGCCCGGGTGGCGGACGCCGTCGAGGGCGGTGAGGACCGAGGCCAGGCGGGGGGTGGCCAGAGGCATCTGCTCGGCGTGGGCGACGATGCCGCCCGGGCGCACCATGCGAGAGAGGTCGCGGTAGAGGCGAGAGACTGCGGGCTCGGGTAGCCAGTGCAACGCCGTGGCCGTGACCACGGCGTCGACCGGGGCTTCGGGGACGACCGTGGTCCACGCCGGGTCGCGGAGGTCGGCGCGGGCGATGCGGACCCGCGAGTCGCCGGCGAACGTGGCGGCCGCGATGGTCAGCAGGACCGGGTCGACGTCGAGCGCGATGGTGTGGGCCGACGGTAGGCGGGACAGGAGCCGGCGGGTCACCGTCCCGGTCCCGCACCCGAGATCGAGGACCGTGGGGGCGGGGCCTGCGGCGGCTTCGACCGCGTCGAGCAGGGCATCGATCCGGAGGGCGCGGTCGCCGACGAGGGTGTCTTCCAGCTCGTCCCACGAGTGCTGCCAGGACTCCGCCCAGGTCGGCGGAAGCGGGGTCATGGGCCGAGGGTAGGGAGCCGCAACCGGTCACCAACCGCGAGACGGCGGCCACGGGGTGCGAGACTGACGCCCGTGGCGGTGATGGCGGTGTGCGGAGCGCTGCTCGCGGCGGGACTCGGGGCCGGGTTGGCTTGGTGCCGACGACCGTTCCGCGTGCCGGCGGCCGAGGCGAGGCCCGGTGTGGCCGAGGTGGCGCGGCGGTTCGTCTGGTACTGCGCCCTGGCCATCACCGGCGGGGTCGTGGCCGGGATCACCGTGATCGGAACAGGCGGGCGGCTGGCCATGCGGTTGCTGGCGGTCACCGGCGGGGACGCCGCCCAGGGGCGGGTCACCGAAGCGGACGAGATCGTCGGCGCGATCACCGTCACCGGCACCCGGGACTTCATCCTCTTCACCGGGATCTTCGGCGGGCTCATCACCGCGGGGATCTACCTCGTCGTGCGCCGCTACCTGCCGCATAACCCGCTCGGCGGATGGGCGTTCGGGGCCGGCCTGCTGATCGTGCTGGGCACGATCGTGGATCCCCTGCGGTCCGACAACCCGGACTTCGACATCGTCGGCCCCGGGTGGCTGGCCATCGCCGTCTTCACGCTCCTGGCCCTGGCCTACGGGCTGGCGCTCGTCGGCTGGATGGCGCGGCTGAGCGAATGGCTCCCGCTGCTGTCCACCGAGCGACGCGTGCTGGCGCGTTACGCGCTCCCGGCGGCGCTGGCCGTCGCCGGGGTGTCGGTGACCGTCGCCCTGGTGGTCCTCGGGCTGGTGGTCGTGCTCGCCACCCGCTGGGGCGCGCTGGTCGACGCCGTGCGCTCCCGCCAGGCGCTGCTCGTCGGGCGCGTGGCTCTCGTTGCCCTGCTCGTCCTGGCGCTCCCCGGGGCGCTGGCCAGCGTGGCCGACATCGCCGGCCGCTGACCGCCCGCTACGGGCAGGTGACGTTCATGCCCGGGGTGATGTGGTCGGCGGGATCGTCGCCCTCGGCCTCCATCACACTGGCGATCTCGCACGTCGTGGCCGCGGCCTGCTGGTCGAGGACCGTGAGCTCGCCCAAGTCGTCGCTCGCCGCGCCGACCCCGGTCCCGCCCTCGG
>JBKPRV010000305.1:0-3557 GCA_046734715.1 Actinomycetota bacterium
GTCCCCTGGCGGCGTCGTCGGACTTCCCCTGTTCCGCGACGGCACAGCCCATCGCGCTGTCCCGGTTCGGGGTCGAGAGACGTACGCGTGCCGGGGCAATGCTGGCGCCCGACCAGGCACTTCCCCTCGCGACATGGCTGCGGCTCTGGACCGCAGGGGCCGCGGGCGCCGGCGAGCAATCCGACGAACGAGGACGGATCCGGCCCGGCCTGCGCGCCGACCTCGTCGTGCTCGACGGGGACGTCGACGGCCCACTCGACGTCGCACAGACCTGGGTCGCCGGGGAGTGCGTCCATGACGCCACCGGCGACTGATCCAGCATGCGCTCGTGCCGCGACGTCATGTCGCCGGTAATCCCGTCACATAGGCCGGGTCGTGACGAAACGCATAGGGCTCAGCGAGGATCGCGGCCGGTGTAGGCGAGCAGCGTGTCCTGCGGGGACGCATCGTCGCCGATCGGGACTTCTGGCTTGAAGATGCCCTTGCGCTGCTCGTCGGTGAACTTCCCGTGCACCAACTCGTACGCGGCTGTCGCGAGGCCATCGGGCATCGTCTCGTCCTGGCCCGTGGCCCGGGCCACGTCCCAGCCGTGCACGAGAAGGTCGCTGAAGGCCACGCCGAGCGCGGGACCCGTCTTCTCGATGGTCCCGCGTTCCCCGTAGGCGGCGAGCATGTCGCCCCGCACCGCCTCGAAGTCCGCCACGGGGTCGTCGCTCAGCGTCGCGGGCGGTGTCGGGCTCGGGGGTGACGCGTCCTCGCCCCGAGCCGAGCTGAGGAAGTACCGCTGGGTCTCGAGGATGTGGTTGAGCAGCGTGCGCACATCCCAGTCGTCGCACGGCGTCCTGGCGTCGAGCTTCTCCGTGGCACCGGCGACCTTCTCGGTGGCCCAGGAGCTCGCACGGTCGTAGAGATCAAGCAGGTCGGTTCCCATCGATGACCTCCTGTCAACTATCGGGGTCTCCTTACCCGCTGCCGGATCCGGCAATAACGGCTCACCGCCGTGCCTCCTCGTCGCCGACCTCGACTCGCCCTGCCCACCGACGCGACCGATTCCGGTCAGACCGTCATCAATGCGTGCCGCGGGGGACCGCTTTGGGTGCATAGGCCCTGGTAGACGACCCACCATGGGGGGCTCACTCCCCGGGCGAGAAGGGCGGCGTCAATGCGCCAGAGCGATTTCTGCACGATGGGTGAACCGGGGCGGTAGCTCGTCCGTACCTTCGGCCGAGGGCGGGCCGGTGGCTCTGTTGTGACGGCTACGTCCGAATCACGGTCAGTCCGAACCATCCCCACGCGACGGTGACCGGGAGGAGGGGGGCTCCAGAGCCCCGCCGTCCCGGCGCGGCCGTGGGACGACAAAGGAGCACGACATGATCCGACGAACTCTGGCCGTCGCGCTGGCGGCTACGGCGGCGCTGGCCCTGGGGGCCGCAGCGGCGTCTGCGTCGAGCGTTCATCTCAAGGGCGGCGCCAACGCCGAGCCGAGCTTCATCGACAATGGCCTGTCGCTCGCGGCGTCGGGTGAGCTGTCCGGACTCGGCAACGCCGACGTGCTGGTCACGCTCACCGCCCAGGCCGACGTGACCGCGACCTGTGCCAACCAGGGCGGCAACCAGGCCCCCGGCCAGAACCCGGCGCCCCTCACGGTGATCGGCAGCCAGGCCATTCCCGCCAGCGAGATCAAGAACGGCACCACCCCGTTCTCGGTGGTCACCGTGGCCCCCGACCCGACCATCGCCGGCGCCCCCGACTGCCCCAACGCCAACTGGACCGAGACGATCGAGGACCTGGCGTTCACATCCGCGGTCATCACCGTCGAACAGCCGGCAGGCACCACGGTCCTGATCGTGACCTGCGCGATCAACCCGGCCACCAGCGACGGCTCGATCCCCCGAGCCGACGTGAGCTGCACCAGCAGCTGAAGCCCGGACACGACCGCGCCAACCGAGCGACGACCACCACAGATCCCCAAGATCGGCCTCTCCCAGGTGATGGTCGGGGGCGACGGCACGCAGGACATGCGCGCCGCCCTCGACCACGGGCCGGCCCACTACAACGGCATGGCTCTGCCGGGCCAGCCCGGCAACGTCGGCGTCGCCGGCCACCGCACGACCGTGACCCGGCCGTTCAACCGGCTCGACGAGCTGGTCGCCGGCGACGAGATCGTCTTCACCTACGTCTACGACGCCAACGGCGGAGAGCAGCGTGCCCAGTTCCGGTACGTAGTGACGTCGAGCGCCATCGGCTCCCCCGACGATCCGGAGATCCAAGCGCTGCTCGGTGAGTGGGGTGACAACCGGGTGACCCTCACCACGTGCCATCCGCCCGGCAGCGCGGCCGAGCGGCTCATCGTCGTGGGCCACCTGGTCCCGTAGCCCGCCGGCGGGGCGGCGCGCTGCCGATGGTCGTCGTCCGAAGCACCTCGAGTTGATCGAGCCCGTATCGTGACAAAGCGGATGTCGACCACGACGTGGCAGGCCGGTGGACCGGTGGCCTGCCCCGACGCCACGGGGAGGACCCAATGCCTGCAAGCTCGACGACGCGCTGGGCCCGGGGTGCCATGCAGGTTGCCCTCGGCGCCGCGTTGCTCACAGCTGGTACCGGACATCTGACCAAGCAGCGCCAGGAGTTCCAAGCCCAGGTGCCGTCGTGGTTCCCGGCCGATCCCGACTCCGTCGTCGTGGTCTCGGGCGTTGTCGAGCTCGCCCTCGGCGCGGCTCTGCTCGGGACGTGGAAGCAGCCGGCCCGCGCGGTGGTCGGGGGCACGGCAGCCGCCTTCTTCGTCGCGATCTTCCCCGGCAACATCGCGCAATACACGGGTCACGTCGACGCGTTCGGCCTGGACACGGACGCCAAGCGCGCCATACGGCTGGTGTTCCAACCTCTCCTCGTGGGTTGGGCCCTGGTAGCGACCGACGCGGTGCGAATCCTCCGCGAGAAGCGAGCACGGGTCAGCTGATCCGCCTCGACCTTCGGAAGCCGGGTGGCCTCAGGATTCGGGTAGACCGAAGCCTTCCTCCATCTGGAACTCTCCGTAGGTCGGCTTTCCGGCCGGCCGGTAGATGGCCAGCACCGATCCTTTGGCCAGGGGCTTGGTCTCGACCAGCTGCAGGGCGGTCGGCGTGGCGCCGGGTTCGAAGAGCCGCTTCCCGGTGCCCAGGACGACCGGCTCGATGAAGACCCGGTACTCGTCGATGAGGCCGCGGGCGTGCAGCGTCTGGGCGAGGGCGGCGCTGCCATGGACCTGGATCTCCCCCTCGCGGCGATCCTTGAGCTTGGCCACTTCGGCGGCCACATCGCCGCGGATGATCGTGGTCGGCTGCCACTCGGCGTTCGCCAACGTCGTCGACACGACGTATTTCGGCAGTGAGTTCAGCCGCGAGGCGACTGGGTCGTCCTTGTCGGGGAAGTTCGGCCAGCTGGCGGCAAAGATCTCATACGTCCGGCGGCCGAGCAGGAAGCAGTCGGCTTGGCCGAAGGCTTCGCCGATCACCTCGCCCTTGTCGTCGCTGAAGTAGGGAAAGCCCCATCCCCCGTGCTCGAATCCGCCGTCGCGA
>JBKPRV010000306.1:0-17517 GCA_046734715.1 Actinomycetota bacterium
GGCCGCCACCGCGCTGGCCGCGGCCGGCGGGTGCAACAGCGACAACGGCGGCGACAGCGCAGGCGCCAGCGGCGGCGCGGCCGACGGGGCGCCCGAGACCGCGGCCGACCTGCCGCCCGTGCCGCAGTCCTTGCCCGCCGAGGTGTTCGCCCTGGGTGTGGCCTCGGGTGACCCGCTGCCCGACTCGGTGATCCTGTGGACCCGCCTGGTCAACGACCCGCTGGCCGACGGGGGCGGGGTGCCGGACCAGCCGCTGCCGGTGCGCTGGGAGGTGGCGGCCGACGACGGCTTCGAGGACGTGGTGGCTTCGGGCGACGCGGTGGCCGAGCCCGCCCTGGCCCATGCCGTCCACGTCGACGCCTCGGGCCTCGAGCCCGCCACCTGGTACTGGTACCGCTTCAGCGTGGGCGGCGTGATCAGCCCGGTGGGCCGCACCCGTACCGCGCCTGCCCGCGGCGACGATCCCCGGCGACTGCGCTTCGCCTTCGCCTCCTGCCAGGACCGCCAGGCGGGCTACTGGACGGCCTACGACCACCTGGCCACCGAGGACCTCGACCTGGTGGTCCATCTGGGCGACTACATCTACGAGGGCGCGCCCGACCCGGCCGCGCTCCGGCCCGCCCAGACGCCGGCGCCCACCGACCTGGCCGGCTACCGGCGCCGCCTGGGCGAGTACCGGGCCGATCCCGCCCTCCAGGCCGCGCACGCCCGGGCGCCGTGGATCTGCACCTGGGACGACCACGAGGTGCGCAACAACTACGCCGCCGACGTGCCCGACCAGTCCGACGAGGCCGGCCTGACCTCGCACCAGTTCCTGGAGCGCCGGGCGGCCGCCTATCAGGCCTACTACGAGCACATGCCGGTGCGGGTCGACCCGCCCGACGGGCCCGACCTGCGCCTGTACCGCACGCTGGCGTGGGGCGGGCTCGCCCGGTTCTACGTGCTCGACGGCCGCCAGTACCGCAGCGACCAGGCTTGCGGCGCCGCGGGGGACGTGGGCGTCATGTGCCCCGAGGTCGAGGACGACGCCCGCACCATGCTCGGTCCCGATCAGGAGGCCTGGCTGGGCCGGCGCCTCGGCGAGAGCGAGGCCACGTGGAACGTGCTGGCCCAGCAGACCATGGTGTCGCCGATGGCCTTCCCGGTGGGCGACACCGCGGCCGGCAACCTCGACCAGTGGGACGGGTACGCCGCCGCCCGCCGCCGCCTGGTCGACCAGCTGCGGGACGTGCCCAATCCGGTGGTGATCACCGGTGACATCCACGCCAGCGGCGTGGGCATCGTCAACGAGGACCCCGACGACCCCGCCAGCGCCCCGCTGGTCCCGGAGCTGGTCGGGACGTCCATCTCGTCCGAGGTCCCGGTCGACCTGGTGTCGGTGTTCGAGGCCACGCTGAGGGCCGCGCCCGCCATCCGGTACGTGGAGGCGAAGCGGCGGGGCTACGTCCTGGTCAGCGTCTCCGAGGACGAGTTGCGGGCCGACTTCCGCTACGTGTCCACCACCGCCGGCCCGCAGGCCGGGGCCGAGACGGGCGCCACGTGGGTGATCACTGCGGGCGACCCGGTGCCCCGACCCCGGCCGGTCTGACCCTCTGGCACTCGGGGCTTGCGACTGCTAACCGGCGGTGCCTAGGGTTAGCAGTCGTAACGGGAGACTGCTAACCCACCGGGGGTTAGTCCAGGAGCGCCAACGGAGGCGACAGACATGGCTTTGCAGCCCCTCGACGATCGCATCGTCGTGAAGCCCGGCGAGAGCGAGGAGACCACCGCGAGCGGCCTGGTCATCCCCGACACCGCCAAGGAGAAGCCGCAGCAGGGCGAGGTCATCGCCGTAGGTCCGGGGAAGCGCTCGGAGCAGACGGGTGAGATCATCCCCATCGGTGTGAGCGTGGGCGACACCGTCCTCTACAGCAAGTACGGCGGCACCGAGGTGACCGTCGACGGCGACGACGTGCTCGTGCTGTCGGCGCGTGACGTGCTCGCCATCGTGACGAAGTGAGCCGCTGATGCCCAAGATCCTCAAGTTCGACGACGAGGCGCGCCGCGCGCTGGAGGCGGGCGTGAACAAGCTCGCCGACGCGGTCAAGGTCACGCTGGGCCCCAAGGGCCGCAACGTGGTCCTCGACAAGAAGTGGGGCGCCCCCACCATCACCAACGACGGCGTGTCGATCGCCCGCGAGATCGAGCTGGACGACCCCTTCGAGAACATGGGCGCGCAGCTGGTCAAGGAGGTCGCCACCAAGACCAACGACATCGCCGGTGACGGCACCACCACCGCCACCGTGCTGGCCCAGGCGTTGGTGCGCGAGGGCCTGCGCAACGTGGCCGCGGGTGCCAGCCCGATGAGCCTCAAGCGCGGCATCGAGAAGGCCGTGGCCGCCGCGGTCGAGGCCATCAAGTCCCAGGCCAAGGAGATCGACGACCGGTCCGAGATCGCTCAGGTCGCCGCCAACTCAGCCGCCGACCCGGCCATCGGCGAGGTCCTCGCCGACGCCATCGACAAGGTCGGCAAGGACGGCGTGGTCACCGTCGAGGAGTCCAACACGTTCGGCATGGAGCTCGACTTCACCGAGGGCATGCAGTTCGACAAGGGCTACCTGGCGCCGTACTTCGTCACCGACCAGGACCGGCAGGAGGCCGTCCTCGAGGACGCCTTCATCCTGCTCAACCAGGCCAAGATCAGCTCGGTCCAGGACCTGCTCCCGGTGCTCGAGAAGGTCATGCAGACCGGCCGCCCGCTGCTCATCATCGCCGAGGACGTCGAGGGCGAGGCCCTCGCCACCCTGGTGGTCAACAAGATCCGGGGCACGTTCAACAGCGTGGCCGTCAAGGCTCCCGGCTTCGGCGACCGCCGCAAGGCGATGCTCCAGGACATGGCCATCCTCACCGGCGGCCAGGTCGTGGCCGAGGAGGTCGGGCTCAAGCTCGACAACATCACCCTCGACCTGCTGGGCAAGGCCAAGAAGGTCATCGTCACCAAGGACGACACGACCCTCGTCGACGGCGCCGGCTCCGAGGAGGAGATCAAGGGCCGCATCGCGCAGATCAAGCGTGAGATCGACGACACCGACTCCGACTGGGATCGCGAGAAGCTGCAGGAGCGGCTGGCCAAGCTGGCTGGCGGCGTCGCTGTGGTCAAGGTCGGGGCGGCCACCGAGGTGGAGCTCAAGGAGAAGAAGCACCGCATCGAGGACGCCCTGTCCGCGACCCGGGCGGCCATCGAGGAGGGCATCGTCGCCGGCGGTGGCACCGCCCTGCTCCGCAGCCGTGCCGCGGTCAAGGCCGTGGCCGACTCGCTGAGCGGCGACGAGGCCACCGGTGCCCGCACCGTGTACTCGGCGCTCGAGTGGCCGACCCGGCTCATCGCCGACAACGCCGGCCTGGAGGGCGCGGTCGCCGTGCGCCAGGTCGAGCAGGAGGACGGCCTGATCGGGCTCAACGCCGTTACCGGTGAGTTGGAGGACATGGTCAAGGCGGGCGTCATCGACCCCGCCAAGGTCACTCGGGCCGCGCTCCAGAACGCGGCGTCCATCGCCGGCCTCGTGCTCACCACCGAGTCGCTCGTGGCCGACAAGCCCGAGCCGCCCGCCCCCGCCCCTGGTGGCGGAGGCGACCCCATGGGCGGCATGGGCGGCATGGGGATGATGTAGGCCCCAGCCGAACCAGGTTCCATCAGCGGCCGGGCCCGCCTCCCTCCCCCCGGTAGGCGGGCCCGGCCGCGTCCTGGCGACAGGGGTCACGAGTCTGGCGTACAACCTCGGCGATGGTGACAATCGACGACGTCCGCCGGGTGGCGCTGGACCTGCCGCGGGCATACGAGGTGCTCGTGCGGGACAGGGTCAAGTTCCGGGTGGGGCAGCTCGTGTTCGTGGCCTTCTCCCGGGACGAGACGCAGATGGGGTTCGGCTTCCCCCGGGAAGAACGGGAGGCGCTGGTGGAGAGCGAGCCCGACAAGTTCCTCATGCCGTCCCGGGCCGACATGCGCTACCAGTGGGTGGAAGCCCGCATGGAGGCCCTCGACGAGGACGAGATGCGCGAGCTGGTCATCGAGGCCTGGCGCATGTGCGTCCCCAAGAAGGTGGCCGCCGAGTACCTGGGCGAAGAGCTGCCTTAGATCGTGTGCGGACTGGTCACGTCGGCCCGTATTGCGATGCTGTGTTGCCGGGAGTCCTCGCTGCTGAGCTGCGACCCGGCCGCCAAATCGCGGGCTCTTGGGCTGCGGCACACGTCCTTTCGCTCGGCCTCTAGCGCCGCGCTAGCCGCCGCTGACCGCCTCGAGGTCGTCGGCCACCACGGGGGCGGGGTCGTCGGCACCGGCCAGCCAGCCTTCGGGCAGCGTGACCCGGACGGGGCCCGACGTCTTGCCGCGGGGCTCGGCCTCGGCCCCGGGCAGCACCTCCAGGTCGGGGTCGAGCCGGTCCAGCTCGGCGCCGAGGGCGTCGATGGTCTGCGTGGCGGTCAGGCGCCGGCGCACGTCGCCACCCACCGGGTAGCCGTGCAGGTACCAGCCCACGTGCTTGCGCACGTCCCGCACCGCCACCGGCTCGGTCACCCAGCCGGCCAGCAGGCGGGCGTGGCGGCTCAGCACGCCGGCCACCTCACCCAGCCGGGGCGCGGGCGGAACCGGCTCGCCCGCGAAAGCCAGCGCCAGGTCCCGGAACAGCCACGGCCGTCCCAGGCAACCCCGGCCCACCACCACGCCGTCGCAGCCGGTGGCCGCCATCATCCGCAGGGCGTCGGCCGCCTGCCAGATGTCGCCGTTGCCCAGCACCGGCACGGTCGTCACCGCTTCGCGCAGCCGGGCGATGGCGGACCAGTCGGCCTGGCCCGAGTAGTGCTGGGCCGCGGTGCGGGCGTGGAGGGCCACGGCCGCCGCGCCCTCGGCCTCGGCGATGCGGCCGGCGTCGAGGTAGGTGTGCAGGCCCCCGTCCACCCCGATGCGCAGCTTGACCGTGACCGGCACCGCGCCGGCCGCCCCCACCGCGGCGGCCACGATGGCGCGGAACAGGGCCCGGTGGACCGGCAGCGCCGCGCCTCCGCCCTTGCGGGTCACCTTGGCCACGGGGCAGCCGAAGTTGAGGTCGATGTGGTCGGCGGCCTCCTCGGCCACCAGGAAGCGGACGGCCTCGCCCACGGCGGCGGGCTCGGTCCCGTACAGCTGGATCGACCGGACCGGCTCGTCGGGGGCGAAGCGGGCCAGGTGCAGGGTCTTGTCGTTGCGTTCGGCGACGCCCCGGGCGGTGATCATCTCGCTCACGTACAGCCCACCGGGCCCGAACCCCCGGCACAGCCGGCGGAACGGCGCGTTGGTGATGCCGGCCATGGGCGCCAGCACCACGGGCGGGTCAACGGCCAGGGGCCCGATCGTCAGCGGGCTCACCACAGGTCCGCCACCGCCACGCCCAGCTCGGCCAGCAGCCCGCGGAACAGCGGCAGCGAGAGCCCCAGCACCGTCCCGTGGTCCCCGTCGATGCCGGCCACGAACGGACCGGCGCGGCCGTCGATGGTGAACCCGCCGGCCACGGCCAGCGGCTCGCCCGTCGCCACCAGGGCGTCGATCTCCGCGTCGCTGGGATCCCCGAAGCGCACCGTGGTCGACGCCACGCCATCGGCCCGGCGCCCCGACCCCACCTCGACCACCGCGTGACCGGTCACCAGCGTCCCCGTCCGGCCCCGGTAGCCCCGCCACCAGGCGACAGCCTCGGCCGGCGAGCCGGGCTTGCCCCGCACCGCGCCGTCGATGTCCAGCACCGAGTCGCACCCGAGGACCAGCGTCCCCTCCCGTTCCACCAGCCGTGCCGCCACGGCCTTGGCCTTGCGCACGGCCAGCGTGCGGCTCAGCTCCGCCGCCCCGAGCCCGTCCACGCCATCCTCGGGCTCGCCGCTGACCTGGACCTCGGGCGAGAACCCGGCCGCCCGCAGCAGCCCGAGGCGGGCGGGCGAGGCGGAGGCCAGCACCAGGTCTCGGCGCGGCACCATCGCGGCAGGTTACTGGCCCACGGGAGCGGCCCCATCGACGGATAGCCTGCCCGGTGATGGAGACCCCGCCCCCCGATCCTCAGAAGCTGCTGGCCCACTGGATGGAGTGGGAGCGGGGCGAGACCCCACCGGGACGGGTCATGAGCAGCCTCAAGACCGGGGGCCTGCGCGACCTGCTCGAAGCCCTCGCCGCGCAACAGGCCGCGGCCGCGAGCGCGGCTACTGATGCCTGAGGGGGCGGGGGCCGAATGGCCTGACGCCGCCCTCTCGTCGCCTGAGCGGCGGATGTCGGCCCGGGACGCCATGGCGCAGGGCCTGCCCGGCTGGCCCCAGCCGGGTGAGGAGCCGCCCGGCCCCACCCGCCCGGTCCCGTCGGGCCGGGGAGGCGACCAGCGCATCCCCCGTCCCTACAACGCCCGGGCCGGCGGTCCGCCCCCCTGGGCCCACCTGGCCCCCGAGCAGCGCCGGCCCAGCGTGGCCGACGTGCGAGCGGCCCTGGCCGGCCAGGGGCCGCCCCGGCCGTCCGAGCGCGAGCTGATCGACGGCCCGGTCCGGGGCCCCGAGCGGCCGTCCGCGGTGCTGGTCCCCCTGTACGACGGCGAGGACGGTGTGGCCCGGGTGGTGCTCACCCGGCGAACGTGGGGCCTGCGCACCCACCAGGGCGAGGTCAGCTTCCCCGGCGGCCGGGTCGAGCCCGGCGAGGCGCCCATGGACGCGGCCCGGCGCGAAGCGGAGGAGGAGATCGGGCTCGACCCCGCCGCCATCGAGGTGTTCGGCGAGCTCGACCACCTGGCCACCATCTCCAGCGGGTCGTTCATCGCCCCCTTCGTGGGCATGCTCCCGAGTCGGCCCGAGACCTGTCCCAACCCCCACGAGGTCCAGGCGGTGCTGCACGTGGCGCTGTCCGAGCTGCTCGACCCCGAGATCTTCCGCGAGGAGATCTGGACCTTCCCCGGCGGCCGGGTCCAGCCCATCACCTTCTTCGAGCTGGTGGGCGACACCGTGTGGGGCGCCACCGCCTCGCTGCTGCGGCTGCTGCTGGGGATCGCCACCGGCACGCTGGGCCGCGGCGACCTCAACCACCCTTAGCGAGACAGGCCGCCACCCGCTCTGGATCCGCGAGGGCGTCGATCTCGACGATCCGGTCCCCGCGGATGGTGAAGCACATGATCGACAGGGGGCGCCCGCGGACGCTCACCACGACGCCGGCCGCCCCGTTGACCAGCACCGGTCGTAGGTCGGCGTGCGGCATGGCGAAGCGCACCGCCTGCCCGGCCACCTCCGAAGCCCCGTGGACCACCACCGACAGGGCCGGGCGCCAGGCGCCCGCGTCGGCCCGCAGCACCACGTCGGGATCGAGCAGGGCCACCAGGGCGTCGAACTCGCCGCCACGCGCCGCCCGGAAGAAGGCGTCGACCACCTGGCGCTGGCGGGCCAGGTCGCGCTGGCGGGTCGGCAGCTCGGCGCTCCGGACCCGTTTCCGCCCCCGGCTGGCCAGCTGCCGGGCCGCGGCCGGCGTTCTCTCGACGATGGGGCCGATCTCCTCGAACGGCACCCCGAACATGTCGTGCAGCACGAAGGCCAGCCGCTCCGCCGGCGCCATGGTGTCCAGCACGACCATCAGCGCCAAGCCCACCGCGTCGGCCTGCACCGCCTCGTCTTCCGGCGGGCTGACCTCGGGATCGGGGACGTGCACGACGTCGAGGGCGTCCTCGGGCCGGGATCGGCGGGCCCGCAGCATGTTCAGGCAGACCCGGGCGGTCACCGTGGTCAACCAGCCGCCCAGGTTCTCGATCTCGCCGGCGTCCACCCGGCTGAGGCGCAGCCAGGCCTCCTGGACGGCGTCGTCGGCCTCCGCCTGCGAGCCCAGCATCCGGTACCCCACCGAGCGCAGGTGGTCCCGGTGCTCCTCGAACCGCTCGGCCAGCCGCTGATCGTCGTCCACGTGTCACATCTTCCCCGCGTCAGGTGTCATCGAGGCATGACACCCACCCAGACCTCCCCCATTCTGGTCACGGGCGGCACCGGCACGCTGGGCCGCCATGTCCTCGAGCGGCTGCGCGGCACCGGGCTCGACGTGCGGGTCCTCAGCCGGCACGCCCACGACCCGGCCGAGGGCATCGAGTACGTCACCGGCGACCTCGCCACCGGGGACGGCATCGACGCCGCCGTGGCCGGCGCCCAGGTGATCCTGCACCTCGCCGGCAGCTCCAAGGGCGACGAGGACAAGGCGCGCCACCTGGTGGCCGCGGCCGCTCGCGCCGGTTCCCCGCACCTGGTCTACATCTCGGTCGTCGGCGCCGACCGGGTCCCGCAGGACGGCCGCCTCGATCGCACGATGTTCGGCTACTTCGGCGCCAAGCTGGCGGCCGAGCGGCTCGTGGCGGAGTCCGGCCTGCCGTGGACCACGCTCAGGGCGACCCAGTTCCACGACCTGGTGCTGAAGGTGGCCGACGGCATGGCCAAGCTGCCCGTGATCCCGGTGCCGTCGGGCCTGCGGTTCCAGCCCGTGGACTCGGGCGAGGTGGCGGACCGCATGGTGGAGCTCGCGCTCGGCGCGCCCGCGGGCCTGGTGCCGGACATGGCCGGTCCCCAGATCTACCCGCTGGCCGACCTGGTCCGCAGCTACCTGGAGGCCACCGGCAAGCGTCGGCTGCTGGTGCCGGTGCCCATACCGGGCCGAGCCGCCCGGGCGGTGAAGGACGGCGCCGCCCTCGCTCCCAACCGGGCCGTCGGCCGCCGCACGTGGGAGGAGTTCCTCGCCGGGGTCACCAGCGCCCGTAGTTCGGCGCTTCCTTCGTGATCGTGATGTCGTGCGGATGCGACTCGCGCAGCCCCGCGTTGGTGATCCGCACGAAGCGGGCATGGGCTTGCATGTCGGCGACGGTGGCGGCGCCGACATAGCCCATGGCCGCCCGCAGGCCGCCGATGAGCTGGTAGATCACGTTCGCCATCGGGCCCTTGTAGGCCACCCGGCCCTCGATGCCCTCGGGGACCAGCTTGTCGGTGTCGATGATCTCGCCCTGGAAGTAGCGGTCCTTGGAGAACGAGCGGGTCTTCATGGCCCCCATCGAGCCCATGCCCCGGTACTCCTTGTAGCGCTCGCCCTGGTGGAGGACGACCTCGCCCGGCGACTCGTCCACTCCGGCCAGCAGGCTGCCCAGCATGACCGAGTCGGCCCCCGCGGCCAGCGCCTTCGCGATGTCGCCCGAGAACTGGATGCCGCCGTCGGCCACCAGGGTCACGCCCCGGCGGGCGGCGGCCTCGGCGCCGTCGTAGATGGCGGTGAGCTGGGGCACGCCCACGCCCGCCACCACCCGGGTGGTGCAGATCGAGCCCGGCCCCACGCCCAGCTTGACCGCGTCGGCCCCGACGCCCGCCAGGGCGTCGACCGCCTCGGCGGTGGCGACGTTCCCGGCGATGACGTCGACCTCGAAGGCGCCCTTTACCTGCTTGACCACGTCGAGCACGGACAGGTTGTGGCCGTGGGCGGTGTCGACCACCAGCACGTCCACCCCCGCGGCCACCAGCCGCTCGGCCCGCTCCAGGGCGTCCGGCCCCACGCCGACTGCGGCGCCGACCCGCAGGCGGCCCTTCTCGTCCTTGGTGGCATGGGGGTGGTCGGTCTGCTTCTTGATGTCCTTGACCGTGATGAGGCCGCGCAGGAAGCCGTCGCCGTCGACGATGGGCAGCTTCTCGATGCGGTGCTGCCACAGGATGTCCTTGGCCTGCTCCAGCGTGGTGCCGAGGGGGGCGGTGATCAGCGGGGGCTGCCGCATCACGTTGGCGATGGGCTGGTGGACCTGGTCGATGAAGCGCAGGTCGCGGTTGGTGAGCAGGCCCACCAGGCGGCCGTCGGTGTCGGTGATGGGCACGCCCGAGATGTGGTAGCGCTCCATGACCGCCAAGGCGTCGGTGACCAGGGCGTCGGGCGGCAGCGTGACCGGCTCGACGATCATGCCCGACTGGCTGCGCTTGACCTTGTCGACCTCGCCCACCTGCTCGTCGACCGACAGGTTGCGGTGGACGATGCCGATGCCGCCGGCCCGGGCGATGGCGATGGCCAGGCGGGCCTCGGTCACCGTGTCCATAGCGGCCGACACGATGGGGATGGCGAGCTCGATGCGGGGCGTCAGCCGCGTCGCAGTGGAGACCTCGCTGGGCAGGACCGAGGACTCGGCCGGCACCAGCAGCACGTCGTCGAAGGTCAGGCCCGCTTTGGCGAACTTCGACGGGTAGCGGTCAGCGGCGGCATCTTCGGCTCCCATGGCGGGAGTCTAGTGGTGGACTCCGCACGTTCCGACGGATGGGTACGGTCGCCTCCGTGTCGTACCACATGACCCCCGACGAGCTGCGGGAATGGGGCTTCTGGGTGCTGGACTGGGTGGCGGGCTACTGGTCCGGCATCGAGGACCGGCCGGTCGTCCCGCCGGTCAAGCCCGGGGACGTGCGGTCGTGGCTGCCCCCGGCTCCGCCCGAGCAGCCCGAGCCGTTCGCCGACGTGCTGGCGGACCTGGACCGGGTGGTGGTGCCCGGCACCACCCACTGGCAGCACCCGGGCTTCCACGCCTACTTCCCGGCCAACACCTCGGGGCCGGCCGTGCTGGCGGACCTCGTGTCGAGCGCCCTCGGCACCCAGGGGATGCTGTGGCAGACCGGACCGGCCTGCACGGAGGTCGAGACGCACGTGCTCGACTGGATGGTCGACCTGCTGGGCCTGCCCGACCGGTTCCGCTCGTCGGGTGCGGGTGGGGGCACCATCGCCGACTCGGCCTCGGACGCCACGCTGTGCGCGGTGGTGGCGGCCCGCGAGCGGTCCCTGGCGGCGGGCGCCGCCCTCGCCGACCTGGTGGTCTACGGCTCGACCCAGGCCCACTCGTCGCTGGAGAAGGGCGCCCGGGTGGCGGGCCTGCGCCCCGAGGCGGTGCGGCTGGTGGACGTGGACGAGGCGTTCGCGCTTCGGCCCTCGGCGCTGGCGGCCGCCCTCGCCGAGGATCGGGCCGCCGGGCGGGTCCCGTGCCTGGTCATGGCCACGCTCGGCACCACCAGCTCGCTCGCGGTCGATCCCCTGACCGAGCTGGGCCCGATGGTGGCCGGGGCGGGCGCGTGGTTCCACGTGGACGGCGCCATGGCCGGCACCGCCGCGGTGTGTTCCGAGCTGCGGGGGCCGCAGGCGGGCCTGGAGCTCGCCGAGAGCTACGTGGTCGACCCCCACAAGTGGCTGTTCACCACCTTCGACTGCTCGTGCTTCTGGGTGGCCGACCGCCGGGCGCTCACCGGTGCCCTGTCGATCGTGCCCGAGTACCTGCGCAACCCGGCCAGCGAGTCGGGCGAGGTCATCGACTACCGGGACTGGCAGGTGGCGCTGGGACGCCGCTTCCGGGCTCTCAAGCTGTGGTTCGTGCTGCGCTGGTACGGGGCCGAGGGCCTGCGCCACCACCTGCGGGAGCACGTGCGGCTGGCCGCGGGCCTGGCCGCCCGGGTCGAGGCCGATCCCCGCCTCGTGCTGGCCGCGCCGGCCTGGCTCAACCTGGTGTGCCTGCGCCACCGGGACGGCGACGAGGCCACCGAGGCGCTGCACCGGGCCCTCAACGCCACCGGCCGCGTCTACCTCACCCACACGCGCCTGGACGGCCACTACGTGATCCGAGCGTCGATCGGCGCGTGGACCACCCAGGAGCGTCACGTGGACGCCCTCTGGGACCTGATCGATGATCTGGCCTGATCCGCCTCACCAGTAGCATGGGCTCGGCATGGCCGAAGTCGAACTAGGGATCGGCAAGACGGCGCGGCGGGCCTACCGGCTCGACGACGTCGCCATCGTGCCCAGCCGCCGTACCCGGGATCCCGAGGACGTCGACATCTCCTGCGAGATCGACGCCTACCACCTGGACGTCCCGGTGCTGGGGGCGCCGAGCGACAGCGTCACCTCGCCGGCCACGGCCATCGAGCTCGGCCGGCTCGGGGCCGCGGGCGTCCTCCACCTCGAGGGCCTGTGGACGCGCTACGAGCTCCCCGAGAAGATCTTCGAGGAGATCGCCGAGATCCCTGCGGCCAAGGCCACCCGCCGGCTGCAGGAGATCTACGCCGAGCCGGTGAAGCCGGAGCTGATCGGCCCCCGCATCGCCCAGATCAAGGACGCCGGCGTGCTGTCCGCGGTGGCGGTGACCCCCCACCGCACCCTGGAGCTGGCCGAGTCGGTGCTGCGGGCCGAGCCCGACCTGCTGGTCATCCAGGCCGCCATCGTGTCGGCCGAGCACTTGGCCCGCACGGTCGAGCCGCTCAACCTCAAGGACTTCATCCGCCACTACGAGCTGCCGGTGCTGGTGGGCGGGTGCACTTCGTACCAGGCCGCGCTGCACCTCATGCGCACCGGCGCCGCCGGCGTGCTGGTCGGCGCAGGCTCCGGTGCGGCCCAGGTCACCCGGGAGGTGCTGGGCCTCGGCGTGCCGCTGGCCACGGCCCTGGCCGACGCCCGCGGCGCCCGCATGCGCCACCTGGACGAGACCGGCGTCTACTGCCACGTGATCGCCGACGGCGGCGTGGTCACCGGGGGCGACATCGCCCGGGCGGTGGCCTGCGGGGCGGACGCGGTCATGATCGGCACGCCCCTGGCGGCGGCGGCCGAGGCACCCGGCCGGGGCTTCCACTGGAGCATGCCCGCGGTGCACGCCACCCTGCCCCGCGGCGAGCGGATCCGCGTCGAGCCCCAGGGCACGCTGGCGCAGATCCTCCACGGCCCGGCCCACGACGCCTCCGGTGGGGTCAACCTCACCGGCGCCCTGCGCCGGGCCATGGCCCTCTGCGGCTTCGACACGCTCAAGGAGCTCCAGCAGAAGGCCGAGCTCGTCGTGGTCGGCGGCGGCTGACATGGGCGAGCCGCTCGCGGCCGAGTTCGACACCTGCCTGGTGGTGGACTTCGGCGCCCAGTACGCCCAGCTCATCGCCCGCCGGGTGCGCGAGGCGCACGTCTACTCCGAGATTGTGCCCCACACCGTCACCGCCGCCGAGGTGCGGGAGCGGGCGCCGGCGGCGCTGATCCTCTCCGGCGGCCCCAAGTCGGTCCACGTCGAGGGCGCGCCACTGCTCGACCCCGAGATCTACGACCTCGGCATCCCCATCCTCGGGCTGTGCTATGGCGCCCAGCTCATCGCCCAGCAGCTGGGCGGCGAGGTCTCCCGCGGCGGGAAGGGCGAGTACGGCCGCACGGCCCTGCGGGTCACGCCTGGCCCGCCGGGCGGGCTGCTCGCCGAGCAACCCGACGAGCAGACGGTGTGGATGAGCCATTTCGACGGCATCACCCGGGTGCCCGAAGGGTTCGTGGCCACCGCCACCTCGGCGGGGGCGCCGGTGGCCGCCCTGGAGTCGCCCGGGCGCCGCATCTGGGGGGTGCAGTACCACCCCGAGGTGTCGCACACGCCTCACGGCCAGGAGGTGATCCGCCGGTTCCTGCACCACCTCGCCGGGGCCCGGCCCACCTGGACCATGACCTCGATCATCGAGCAGCAGGTGGCCGCCGTCCGGGCGCAGGTCGGGGCCGCCCGGGTGATCTGCGCGCTGTCGGGCGGGGTCGACTCGGCCGTGGCCGCCGCGCTGGTCCACAAAGCGATCGGCCCCCAGCTGACCTGCGTGTTCGTGGACACCGGGCTGCTGCGCCAGGGCGAGGGCGAGCAGGTGGTGGAGACGTTCCAGCGCCACCAGCGCATCGAGCTGATCCACGTGCGGGCGGCCGACCGCTACTTCGAGCGCCTGGCCGGGGTCACCGACCCCGAGGACAAGCGCAAGATCGTGGGCGAGCTGTTCATCCGCATCTTCGAGGAGACGGCCGGCGGCCTGGAGGACGCCCGCTTCCTGGTGCAGGGCACCCTTTACCCCGACGTGATCGAGTCCGGCGGCGGCAGCGGGGCCGCGACCATCAAGTCCCACCACAACGTGGGCGGCCTGCCCGAGGACATGACCTTCGAGCTGGTCGAGCCGCTGCGGGCGCTGTTCAAGGACGAGGTCCGGCGGGTGGGCGAGGAGCTGGGCCTGCCGCCCGAGATCGTGTGGCGCCAGCCGTTCCCCGGGCCCGGCCTCGCCGTGCGGATCATCGGCGAGGTCACGCCCGGGAAAGTGGCCATGCTCCAGCACGCCGACGCCATCGTGCGGGAGGAGCTGCGCAAGGCCGGCCTGGAGCGGGAGATCTGGCAGTCGTTCGCGGTGCTGCCCGACATCCGCTCGGTGGGGGTCATGGGCGACGAGCGCACCTACGCCCATCCGGTCATCATCCGGGCGGTGACCAGCGAGGACGCCATGACGGCCGACTGGGCGCGGCTGCCGTACGACGTCATGGAGACGATGTCGAGCCGCATCATCAACGAGGTGCCCGGCATCAACCGGGTGGCCTACGACATCACCTCCAAGCCCCCCGGCACCATCGAGTGGGAATGACCACCTGACCCGGCGGGGCCAACGGGGTCAGACGGCCACGTCGGGCGGGGCCACGAACACGGCGGTGGGGGCACCCAGCTCGAGCAGGCGGCTGACCTTGCGCAGGGCGGACTGGGAGGCGCGGGGGTCGATGGCGAGGGCGTAGAGGTTGCCGTCGACGTGCGGCACCAGGTCGTCCAGGCCGTCGCCCTCGAGCTCCTCCACCAGCGCGTCCCGCACCCGCTCGTACTCGGCCTTGCCGTCCGCGTCGCGGGGGTCGACGAAGGCCACCTCGACGGTGCCCGGGATGTTGCGCAGCCGCTCGACGTTCTTGCCGTTGGCGATGACGATGGCGGCCGTGGCGTCGTCCGGGTTGACCACGCGGTGGCGGGTGACGGGCACGTGGAACAGCTCGGGCATGCCCGCGTCGAAGCCCTTCCGCTCCAGCTCGTCGACGATGCCGTAGGCCTGCGAGCCGAAGTACATCGTGTCGCTGAAGAAGACCAGGTAGCGGCCGTCGCGGCCGGTCGCGGGACCTTCGCCGCGCTCGAGCGCGCTCAGGGTGTCGGGCAGCACCGCGGCGAGGGTGGTCGAGAGGTGGGAGTCGGGCGGGTCGGCGCGGACGGCCCCGACGGCCAGCACGAGCGAGGCCACCGCCACCAGGCCGCCGACCCCGACGGCGACGGCCCGCCTCATCCGGGGGCGGCGGTCGGGGCCGGCGCGGTCCAGCAGGAACGCCACCGCGGTCCAGCCGATAGCCAGCACGAGCAGGGCCGCCACGCCCCACGCCCACAGCGTGAGGTAGTACCAGTCCTTGCCGAAGATCCGGCTGGTCGAGACCACCGAGGCGACCAGGCCGACCGCCACCACGAGGTGCAGCCGCATGAGCGCCCGGTGCCGCAGGCCCACGGCCACGAGCCAGGCGAGGGCCCAGACGGCCAGCACCACCGCTCCGGGGATGACCGAGCCGCGGGGGTCGGCCGCGGGATCGGGGAGCGCTCCGGCCCAGCTGGCGTCCCCGAACAGGAAGGCCGGGATGTCGAGGTGCAGCAGGACCAGCTTGACGGCCCGGACCTGACCCAGCGGGGGCTCGCTCGGGGTCGCCAGGTGGTCGGCGATGGCCCGCATGTTCCCCGGGTCGTGCACGACCTGGTCGACGAGTGGCGGCAGCCACAGCGCGAGGGCGATGGCCAGGGACACCGCCGACCAGCGCACGACCGTCCGGCGCTCGGGCGACCCCGACGGGGCCCGCCGCCAGGCGACGACGGCGCCCACGATGGCGACCACGCCCACCACGGCCACGAGCCCGAGGTAGGAGACGTGGGTCTGCGAGCACAGCGTCGCCGCGAAGACCGCGACCGGCAGCATGGCCACGTCGCCGCAGGTCACCGCCCAGACGGCGAGCAGCAGCACGACCCACCACAGCAACGGGATGTACGGGTTCCATGGCTGGGTCAGCAGCGCCGGCCCGTAGCCCGCGAGCAGGAGGAGCAGCACGGCGGCCACCCCGACGCCCAGCCGGGCCCCGCCGCGGCGCACGGCGATGGCGAGGGCCGACCCCATGGCCGCGAGGTTGAGCGTGACCGCCCCGACCAGCATGGCCCACGCCGAGGACCCGAACAGCCGGTAGACCGGCGCCAGCAGGTAGAAGCTCAGCGGTCCCGGATGGCTGCCCTGCTCCTCCAGCCGGGGTCCGATCCGGCCCGGCAGCCCGATCAGCGGAGTGTGCCGGGTGCCGACGTCCCGCAGCCGGAGCTCGGTCATGGCCATGTCGAGCGCGGGGTACCACGGCGGCCGGCGCAGGGCCACGGCGGCCACCACGAGAGGCAGGGCGACGAGCGCGAACAGGCCGCCCCAGACCAGGACACGCCGCTGCGACCAGCTGCGAACGGGCCGGTCGGGAGCTGCCCCGGGATCCCCAGTCGCCGGCTCTCCCGCTTCCAACGGGACGTCGGTCCCGACTCGCGACACGGCGGGCGAGTATATGGTCCCGCCATGCCGCTGGAGGATTACGCCGCCGACACGTTCACCCACGACGGCCAGGAGCGCCGCGTCTTTCGCCGGGGCAGCGGCCCGGCCGTCATCGTGATCGCGGAGGTGCCGGGCATCACGCCCGATGTGGTGGCGTTCGCCGACCGGGTGGCCGCCATCGGTTGCACCGCGGTGCTGCCCCACCTGTTCGGCGAGCCGGGCAAGGCGGAGTCGGCCCCGTACGAGATCAGCACCATCACCTGGGCGTGCGTCTCACGCGAGTTCACGACCTGGGCCACCGGCAAGACGTCGCCGGTCACGGTGTGGCTCCGTGCCCTCGCCCGCCACGAGCACGAGCGCGGTGGCGGCCCCGGTGTCGGCGCAGTCGGCATGTGCCTCACCGGAGGGTTCGCCTTGGCGATGATGGTGGACGAGGCGGTGGTGGCGCCGGTCCTCAGCCAGCCGTCCCTCCCGTTCGCACTCACGAAGTCCCGCAAGCGGGACATCGGCATCAGCTCGGAAGACCTGGCCCGGGTGAAGGCGCGCACCGCGGCCGGTGTCGACGTGCTGGGACTGCGCTTCACCTGCGACATGGCCGTCCCCGAGGAGCGCTTCGCCCGCCTGCGAGCCGAGCTGGGCGACGCCTTCGTCGGGGTGGAGATCGACTCCTCGCCCGGCAACCCCCACGACATCCGGAAGCGGGCCCACTCGGTCCTCACCCGCGACCTGGTGGACGAGCCCGGCCACCCCACCCGCGATGCGCTCGACCAGGTCCTCGACCTGTTCCGCACGCGCCTCTTGACCGCGTAGGCCTCGCTACGCGAGCGGGCGGCCGAAGGGCTTCTCGCTGGTCCAGGCGGCGAGGTTCTCCTCGGCTCGCAGCGCCGCGGCCAGCCACAGGCCGGTGCCCTCCTCGGCCAGGTCGGTGACCGCGGTGTGGATCCGCTCCAGCGGATCGCCGCCGTCGGGCGCATAGGTGGCGAGCAGCGGGGCCGCGGTGGACAGGAAGTCGGGGATCACCACCCGGTCGGCCTTGCGCAGCACCGCCAGCGCCCGCGCCGTGACCGGGACCGGCGCCAGCGGGATGATCGTCCGGGCCTTCACCGCCTCGGCCGCGGTGTGGTCCAGAAGTCCGGCCTTGCCCGCCACGAACAGCAC
>JBKPRV010000307.1:0-4024 GCA_046734715.1 Actinomycetota bacterium
TGATCGAGGAGGAGGAGCGCGCCCTCATCGAGTCGATCATCGAGTTCGGCGACACGGTGGTCCGGGAGGTCATGGTGCCCCGGCCCGACATGGTCACGGTGCCGGCGGACTTCCGGGTGGCGGACGTGATGGAGGTCCTGCAGCTGAACGGATACAGCCGTCTGCCTGTGTGCTCTGGCACCCTGGACGACGTCGTCGGGCTCGCCTACGCCAAGGACCTCATGGCCGCCGAGCGCGACGGCAACGGCGACGCCCCGGTGGCGTCGCACATGCGCCCCGCCCGGTTCGTGCCCGAGACCAAGCGGGTGCCGGACATGCTGCGCGAGATGCAGCGGGAAAAGATCCACATGGCGATCGTGGTGGACGAGTACGGGGGAACGGCTGGGCTGGTGACGCTGGAGGACATCATCGAGGAGCTGGTCGGCGAGATCGCCGACGAGTTCGACGTGGACGTCCCGCCGGTCGAGCAGCTGGCCGGGGGCGGCATCCGGGTGCACGGGCGGACGTCGCTCGACGAGGTCAACGACCTGCTGCACACCCGGTTCCCCGAGGGCGACTGGGACACCATCGGTGGCCTGCTCTACGACCGCATCGGCCACGTTCCGGCCGAGGGCGAGTCGGTGACCCTGGACGGCTGGCGCCTGACGGCTCAACGCATCCAGGGGCGGCGGATCGGCCGGGTGACCATCACGCCCGAGCCGCCCAAGCCCGGGCTGGCGGCCTCCCCGCCAGCCTCGGGGGACGCGGCGCCGCCGCCTGCGGCGCCCGGCCGGACCCCGCTGGGTGGCGACGCGGGCCAGGTGGCGGGCATCGAGGCGATCCCGTTCGGGATCCTCGTGTTCGTGGTCGGCGCCTTGTTGGTCGCCAACCTGTGGGCCGTCGTCGATGCCAAGTCGGCCGTGGACGCCGCCGCCCGCGAAGCGACCCGCAGCTACGTCGAGGCGCAGGTGGACGGGGCGACCACGGCGTCCGCCGCGACCGACACCGCGGTCGACGCCGGCCTGGCCGCGCTCGAGGCGCGGGGCCGCGATCCGTCCCAGGCCACCGTCGAGCTCACCGCGCTGGACGGCGTGGGCGGCCAGTCCGGCTTCACCCGCTGTGCCCGGGCGACGTTCACCGCCTCGTACCAGGTCCCGGCGCTGACCGTCCCGTGGATCGGCGGCTTCGGCGACGGCTTCACCGTGACCAGCCGCCACAGCGAGCTGGTCGACCCGTTCCGCAGCGGCGTCCCCGGCAGCGCCGAGGCCTGCGCGTGATGCGCCGGCTCCGCCCCCGGCCGCACCGCGACCGGGGAGGCACCCTCCTGCTGCAACAGCGATCCCGCCAGCCCCGACGCCTGCGGGTTACCCCGCCTGTACGCGGCGACCGGGGCAGCATCCTGCTGCTGGTCCCGGCTGCCTTCCTGGTCGTGATGATCCTGGCCTCCATCGCGGTCGACATGTCGCTGGTGCACCTGCGTCAGCGTCAGGCTCACGACCTCGCCTCCAGCGCGGCCAACGACGCCGTCACCGCCGCCGCCAACCACCTGGAGCTGCGCAACGGCCGGGTGCAGCTGGCCCAGGCCGACGCCGAAGCGGTCGTCGGTCGAATCGTGGCCGCCAGCGATCTCGCGCCGCAGGTCGTGGGCGCCCCGGTCGTGAGGGTCCGTCCCGGCACCGTGGAGGTCGAGCTCTCCCTGCGGGCCGACTACGTGTTCGCCTCCGTCGTGCCGGGCGCCCCGGACGGCACCAACGTCACTGCCACCGCCACCGCTGCTGCTGCCACCACATGATCATAGGTTTTTCTTCATAACCTATTGACACTTTTCAGTCTGACTCGTCTATCGTCATGGCATGGACATGCACGTCCGGCTCGACATGGACGACAATGGCCCCGTCGTGGTCAAGACGGCAACACCGGCGGCCGTCGACCGGCTCCGCTTGGAGATCGAGCGGCTGCAGCAGGCCGCCCATCCCGGGGTCGTGGCCATCGTCGCCGTCGCCGACCCGCCCGCGTGCGAGTTGCGCACCCGCTACGCAGGCGAGCCGGTCGGCGCCTGGGCCGGCACGCTGGCGAGCGTGGCCGGCCTGGGAGCGGCGGTCGCCACCACGCTGGCCGATCTCCACGGGGTGGGCATCGTCCATGGGCGCGTCGACGCGGGCCACATCCTGGTGGGTGAGGACGGGCGGCCTCGCCTGTGCGGGTTCTCTCACCCGGGCGGCTCCGGGCCGGCCGACGATGTGGCGGCCCTGGCTGACGTCCTGAACTACCTACTCGATCGGACCCGACCGTCCCGCGGCGGCGCGCCCCTGCGCCGGTGGAAGCGCCTTGGTCACGCTCACGACCAGGAGCGAGCCCTGCGCCGGGCGCTGCAACATGCCCTCGACCCCGTTCCTACGCGCCGACCCAACGCCCGGGTGCTGGCCGACGCCATCCTGGCCGCGGTCCCTGGCGCTGAGCTCCCGCCCGCGACCCACCAGACCCGCACCGAGCCCGACACGCTCGAACGCATCTGGACGGCATCGGAACAAGGCACCGAGGCCGAGCGCTGGGCTCGCGCCGTCGGCTCGGGCCCTCCCGACCTACCCCTCGCCCGGGCGACCACCGCGGACTGGGGCAATGCTCCTCTGCCGCCCCCTCCGCCTTCTCCCCCTCCGCCTCCCGAGCACCCCACGCCCGACGACCTCGGCCTCACCGTCGAACGTCCCCAGCTCGCAGGTCGCGGCGGGCTCGGTGGACGCCCTAGGGCGACCCCAGGTCCTCCTCCCGCGCCCCAGAGCGGCCGGAGGCGCCTCGTCGCCGCCGTGGTCGGCATCGCCTCGGTGGTGGCGTTGACCGGCGCGGCGGCGACTCTGGTGACGCGCCAGGGCAGCCCGCCGCGGGATCCCGTGGTCGCATCCCCGTGGCCGCCCGACTGCCCCCATGTCCCAGGGCCGGCAGCCGACATCGACGGCGACGGCTGCCCGAACCAGCTCACCGTCGACGGCGCCATGGTCACCGCCGGCGATGCCCGTTGGACGCTGGGACAACCCGGCGATCAGGTCACCCTCGGCGACTGGGACTGCGACGGGTCGGCCTCGGCGGCCCTCCTCCGTCCACCGACGGGAGACGTGTTCGTGTTTCCCGACTGGGCGCAGCCGGGAGCCGCGGTCAGCGTGACTCCCATCCAACGGGTGGAGGAGGCGGTCGGCATCCACACCGAGCCCGGTGACCCGCCCTGCGACCGGTTGGTGGTCGACCTGGCCTCCGGTCCTCCCCGCACCATCGAGGTCCCGGAGTGATGTCCGGCACCCTGCGCTCCGCAGCCCGCCTGATCGCCTGGACAGCCGGCCTGCTCATCGCCGGTCGGCTGCTCTACAGCCTGGGATCCGACGACGTCCGCATACCGCTCACGTCCCTTGCGGAGTTTCGGACGTGGGTCGCAGACACGCCACCCCCGACGATGGCCATCGCCGTGGTGCGCGTGGCCGCCCTGGCCGGCATCGCCTACCTGTTGGCGGCCACGGTGCTGGCCGTCGCAGCCGGTGTCATCCGGGCGAAACCGTTGGAGGCCGCGGCACGGCACCTGACCCCGGGGGTCGTCCGCCGGATGGCAACCGGCGGAGGCGGCGTAGGACTCGCCCTCGGCACCGCCTTGGGCGCCATGCCATCTCCCGACCTCACCCCTCATCCCCTCTTCGCCAGCGGCGCCCTCGCCTTGCCCGACGGCTACGCCCCCGACGCGGCGTCGGACGTCACGCACGTCGCGACGATGACCCGCTACGACGCACACATCGCAACGATGACCCGCACCGCGGGCCCACCAGCTCCCGGCCCCGCCGCGGCCAGCGCCAGATCGGGCCCGGAGGAGACGGGCGTCACCCCAGGCCCCGGCGCCCCCTCCCCCGGGCCCACCACCCCCACCAGCAGCCCGCCACACCCCACCACCCCGAGCAGCCCGCCACACCCCACCACCCCGAGCAGCCCGCCACACCCCACCACCCCGAGCAGCCCGCCACACCCCACCACCCCGAGCAGCCCGCCACACCCCACCACCCCCACCAGC
>JBKPRV010000308.1:0-4438 GCA_046734715.1 Actinomycetota bacterium
GGGGAGGCGTAGCTCACCGCTGCCGAACCGGACCAAGGCAAGGGGCACCTCGTCGACGCCGTCGATGCCGACCAGCGCGGCCACTGCCGCGTCCGGGAAGCCGGCCAGGACCCGGGCGGGAACGCCATGGGCATCGGCGACGGCCAACAGGTTGGCCAGCAGTGCGCCAGCGTCCCACCACAGGTGCCGCCAACCCCGTTCCCCATACTTCCAGCAAGTACGGAACGGGATGCCGGTGAGCGCCAGGGTCGGTTCGTCACAGACGTGCACACCTCGGCGCAGCCGAACCAGGGCGTGATCGAGGGGGTGGTAATGGTGCACATCCTCACCCACGACGTACACCTCGACGGGATGGAGGTTGCCCGCCGACATCGATGACCGGAACCAGACAGGACCGCCGTCGGCCGTGCGCGCGACCCGGGTGATGCCCGCAGCAAGAAACAGCAGCGTGCCCAGCAGACCGTCGTCAAGGCGAACCGGCTCGACGTCGCGGCCCGACAGCACATCAACGGCCGGCAACGACGACTGCCGCAGCTCCCTCGGCAACAAGATGGCCTCGACACCCGTGTATGTCTTCAACGGCGCCGGCCGGTTCGTCGGATCCAGCGGCGGGAACGCCAGCAGCCGGTCACGGTGGGCTGGTGCCTCGCCATGCATCGTCGAGCGATGAAGAGCATCAACCGACCGCCAACCGTTCACCGGCCCAGTCTGCAGGGTTGAACCCACACCTCCTCGAACACGACCGGCAGCTGTCCTGACCAGCGCTCGCGACACGGACTCCGCCTACGGCTCTCATGCTTCGCTGGATGTGTCCAGTCCACCCGGCGGGCGGGTACCCCCTACCGCCGGCTCCGAGCGGATGATCACCACGGAGCGGGGAGGTCGCTTTATCCGGCAATCCCGAGCGCAGGAGTTTCCGGGGAGCCAGGATCGTCACTGTGGGTGCGGATGGGGTCGACCGGCGCTACCTGATTGTCTCTGGACCAGCCGCGAGCGGGAAGACGCTGGTCGCCCGCGGCCTCTCCGACGAGCTGGGCTGGCCGCTCTTTGCGAAGGACACCATCAAGGCTGCCCTCATGTCCGTCCTGCCCGTGGCTGATGCCGATGACGCCCGTCGGCTCGGTCGGGCGGCCGTGGTAGTCCTGCTGGCTGTGGCCGCCGAGGTGACGGGCGGTGCCGTCCTGGAGGCAGTGTGGCGGCGGGATCAGGGGCGTGACGCGGTGTCCAGCCTCCCTGGAGCCATGGTCGAGGTCTTCTGTAGATGTGATCGGCCGACCCTGGAGGCGAGGTACGCAGCGAGACGCCGACCTTCCGGGTACGTCCCCGAACACCAAGACCCCGCAGAGCTCTGGAGTCCTGAGACCTTCGAGCCCTTGGCCGGCGGGTGGTCGGTCATCGAGGTCGATACCGCTGGCGAGGTCGATCCCGTCGCCCTCGCCGACAAAGTGAGGCAGGCAGCGAGGTAGCCCACAAGCGCCGCTTGCGAGTGGGTTGCCCATTGTCATGGCGGCGTCCCGAATCCGCTCGATATCGCTCCCGTCCCACTGCCCCCTATCGGGCGGCGAAGGGGCGCGGGCTTGAGTAGCTCGAAACGCCGGCTGGGTGACACCGATCGCGTCGTGGCCGATTGGCGCTTCGGCGCCGGCCGGGTGCCGGACGGCGGCGGCGGCCGGCTGGCTCAGCGGTACTCGTGGCTCTCAACTAGGTCGATGATCTGCGCCGATGGCGTGCCGAGCTTGGCGGGGGCCTTCTCCGACGAGGACCACACGTCGTTGCGAAGGACGCTGAGGAAGGAGTCGGCTTGCGACGGCGTGTCGAAGTCGATGTCGAGCGTGACCCTGCGGTCGTCGCCTACCGCCCTGAAAATGCGGTGATGACGTGCACCGTGACGTCCACGGCCGCCCGCGTCCTTCTCGAAGGCGTTCCGCCACATGTCGTAGTCCCGGACTTCGAGATCGATCCTGAGCGTAACCATGACCACCTCCTCCTCGCGATGATTCACTACTCGATGATAGTAGTGAATATCCGACTAGTGTAGTGACGTGGCATCCGACGTCAAGGGCCGCTCTTACGACTCCCCCAGACGACGCGCGCAAGCTGCCGAGACACGGCGCGCGATCCTCGACGCTGCCCGCCGCCTATTCGAGGAAGGTGGCTACGCTTCCACGCCCGTGCCGTCGATCGCGGCCGAGGCGAAGGTCGCCCTCAAGACCGTCTATCTGGCCTTCGAGACCAAGGCGGGGCTGCTCCGCGCGGTGTGGGAGGCGCGACTCGGCGGTGAGGAGGAAGCGATACCGGTCCTCGACCGGAGTTGGTTCCGCGAGGTCACCACAGAATCTGGTCCAGCGCAGAAGCTCCGTCTCGTGGCCGCGCAATCCCGTCGAGTCAAGACCAGTTCGGGCGCGCTACTTGAAGTCATCCGGACTGCTGCCGTCAGTGACCCCGACATCGCCATCTTGTGGAGCGACATCGAAGCCAAGCTCCTACGACTCCAGCGAGCCATCGTCGACCAGCTCGACGAGACGAAGTCACTCGCACGTGGGCTGTCCAGGCGAGAGGCGACGGATGTCATGTGGACCCTCAACCACCCGACCGTGTGGCACTTACTCGTGCGCGAACGACGCTGGTCACCCACGCGCTACGAAACATGGCTTCACCACGCCTTCTGCCTCCACCTGCTAGGCCCGCCGGCCGCGACGCCCGATGACACCGACGAACACTCCACTCGCTAGGCGGCACCGAACCCGTTCCCAGAACGCTCGCCAAGGGCCTTCCTGATAGGTGACACCAAACGCCGGGTCCGTGACCGATGTGTCGAAGACCTGCCCGTCCGGCCGACCACATTACGTAGTGGCCGTCGTTGGGCACCTACTGGCCGCCCAGCGGGCAGTTCCAGATGGCCACCGACACGCGACCGCGGCGCCGACAACGCCCACTCGCGGCGGCACCGGCCGGAGGCGCCGCCGGGTCAAGCGGTCCTAGAGTGACATGCTGACGTGATGCCGAACCCTGAGGCATCGAGCTTCCCGACGTACAGCGAGCTGCTCCTTCCAGTCCTTCGGGCCGTAGCCACCCTCGGCGGGTCAGCCAAGAGTGGAGAGATCACCGAACAGGTGGTCGAGGATGAGGGGTTCACCGAGGAACAGATGTCCGTCGCCTACGACGGCAATCCAAAGTCGATTCTCGGTGATCGGATCGCCTGGGCGAGGTCGTACAACAAGCTCGGCGGTGCCCTCGAGAGTCCAAAGCGGTCGCTGTACTTGCTGACCGCATTCGGGAAGGAAGTCCTCGCCCTGCCGGAGGACCAGGCGGGCGAGCGGCTCCGGGAGATGGACCGACGGGTCCGGTCGGAACGCTCGAAGAAGAGCGGCGCCAGGGCAACGGCCAAGCCTACGGCTGGCGAGACCGAACCGGGCGAGGACGTCGACGACGAGGTCACGGAGGAGTTCATCGACGACTGGAAGACCGTCCTGCTACGCCGACTCCACCAGCTCAGCCCACAGGGGTTCGAGGAGTTCGTCCTCTATCTGCTGCGCAGCTACGGGCTAGAACTGACCCGGGTCGGTGGCTCCGGTGATGAAGGGATCGATGGGATCGGCCTCGCCCCCATCTCCGATGTGTTGTCATCCAGGGTCGCAGTCCAGGCGAAACGGTACGACCCGTTCGGATCGTCGCCGATCGGCCGAGAGGTCGTAGCTCTGTTCCAGCGAGATGCGGCTGCGGCTGGGGCTGAGCGTGCGGTGCTCGTAACCCTGGGGAGGTTCTCGGCTCCGGCTCGGAAGGCGGCAATCATTGCTCGCCCGACGGTTGACCTGATTGACGGTGGGCGGCTTTGCGAGCTGGTGGAGGCACAGGCGATCGGGATCCGGTCGATCATCCACGTCAAGGAGTCGTGGTTCGACCGCTTCGACAAGTAGTTGGCCGGACCACAATGGCCGCTGAAGCACCCATCGATGGCCCAACTGCCCTGGATTGCCGCGCACAGCTAGCTCCGTCGAAGTCCCGCCCGAGGAGTAGGTACGTGGCACAACTTGCCTTCGGGGTCCTGTCGCTCCGGGAGTACTGAGCGCACTCAGGGCCGTCGGCGGGGTCGGCTGGACCGGTCGCAGGAGCAAGCACGGCCGCCAGAGCGGGAGGCTTGGCTTCGCCGTCGACGCAGCCCTGTCGAACGCCCGGTTGGGGTTCAGCTCGTCCTGAATGAACTACACGGTCTCGACCTGACCGCGGAGCACGTTGAACACGGTTCCGTTCATCCGCAATGACTCGTCAGTCTGGTATCGCCTGCGGAGTTCAGCGAACCGTGCGTCTGGGTCCACAGTCAGATCCGCAACGGTATCGAAGCAATGGAGCTGGGTGTCGGTAGGTTGCTCGGCCGGCTCCCAGCCCTCGCCCCAAACGTCCCACGGGAGCATCTCCACCTTGTTCAGCGATGCAAGGT
>JBKPRV010000309.1:0-4063 GCA_046734715.1 Actinomycetota bacterium
CGGTCCGACCGCCCTCCACGTGGTGGTCGTGACCGATGCGGGCCGCGCATCCTCCACCGTGGCCCCGGTCTGATCCCGTCCTGCATCCGCGCTCCCGGCGCGGCACTGCGCTTGACTGGCGGCCGGTGACACACCCGTCCACGCAGCGTTCGTGCGACAGGCCGCCAGCCCGCTGGCACGGATCCGCTGCCCTATCTCCCTGGGGGTTCCGTGACCGAGACCATCCGCGTAGCCGCGCGCGCCGATGACACCGAGCGCACCTTCGTCCTCGACACGTCGGTCCTGCTGTCCGACCCGTGGGCCCTCCAGCGCTTCGCCGAGCATGAGGTGGTCATCCCGCTCGTCGTGCTCACCGAGCTGGAGGGCAAGCGCCACCATCCCGAGCTGGGGTGGGCCGCCCGGGAGACGCTGCGGATGCTGGAAGACCTGCGGGTGGCGCACGGGTCGCTGCTGCGGCCCATGCCCGCCAACGACCAGGGCGGCACCCTGCGGGTGGAGGTCAACCACACGGAGCAGGCCGGGTTCCCCGCCGCCCTGAACCGGGAGAGCAACGACCACCGCATCCTGGCGGTGGGCCGCAACCTGGCGGCCGAGGGCTACGACGTCACCATCGTCACCAAGGACCTGCCGTTGCGGCTCATGGCCTCGATCGTGGGCCTGGAGGCCGACGAGTACCGCAACGAGCTGGCCAGCGACTCGTCCTGGACGGGCGCGGCCGAGCTGGACGTGCGGCGGGAGGACATCGACACCCTGTTCGCCGACCACGTCCTCGACCTGGCCGAAGCCCGCCTGCTGCCCTGCAACACCGGCGTCGTGCTCCACGCCGGCAGCCAGTCGGCGCTGGGCCGGGTGCGGGACGACAAGCTGATCTACCTGGCCCGCAGCGACCGGTCGCTGTTCGACGTGCGGGGCCGCTCGGCCGAGCAGCGCCTGGCGATGGACCTGCTGGCCGACGCCGACGTCGGCATCGTCAGCCTGGGCGGGCCCGCGGGCACTGGCAAGAGCGTGCTGGCCCTGGCCGCGGGGCTGGAGGCGGTGCTGGAGCGGCGCACCCACCACCGGGTGATCGTGTTCCGGCCCATCTTCCCCGTCGGCGGCCAGGACCTGGGCTACCTCCCCGGGTCGGAGGCCGAGAAGATGATGCCCTGGGGCGCGGCGGTGACCGACGCCCTGGAGGCCATCGCCGGCCAGGAGGTCATCGAGGAGGTCCTGAGCCGCGGACTGCTCGAGGTGCAGCCGCTCACCCACATCCGGGGCCGCAACCTGACCGACAGCTTCGTCATCATCGACGAGGCCCAGAACCTCGAGCGCTCGGTCCTGCTCACCGCGCTCAGCCGCCTGGGCCAGGGCAGCCGGGTCGTCCTCACCCACGACGTGGGCCAGCGCGACAACCTGCGGGTGGGCCGCCACGACGGCATCGCGTCGGTGATCGAGACGCTGAAGGGCCACCCGCTGTTCGGCCATGTCACCCTCACCCGCCCCGAGCGCAGCCCGGTCGCCGCGCTGGTCACCCAGGTGCTCGACGGCACCATGCGTCCCTGACCCGCGCACTTGTCATCCAGACCGCGCCCCAGGTTCGAACGTTGACGGAACGCGCGCCCACCTGGGCGTCGCGTTGCCAAGTTGCAACACAGAAAGATCACAACGGGCCGTGACGCGTCACTAGGGTCACGGTCGCTGACAACCAGCACGGGTGGCCGGTTGCAGGGGTCAGGGCGGGCGTGCTGCTGACTGCCGAAGCAAACCGACAAGGGGAGAAACCCGTAATGCTCCGACGCACACGCGCGTTCCCGGTGCTCGCGCTCCTCGTCGTGGCCGGCATCTTCGGCGCGGCTTGTAGCGACGACTCCGGTGACGACGACGAGTCCAGCGGCGACGACAGCGAAGCAGCGAGCGGCTCGTCCCAGTCCGAGGACGGCACGCTCGCAGCCGTGATCGACCGGGGCACGCTCAACTGCGGGGTGAACAACTCGGTCCCGGGCTTCGGCTTCGAGACCGAGGAAGGCACGTTCGAAGGCTTCGACATCGACTACTGCAAGGCTCTCGCGGCCGCTGTGCTCGGCGATCCGGAAGCCGTCGAGTACGTCCCGCTCACCCCCGAGCAGCGCTTCCCGTCGCTGGCCAGCGGCGAGATCGACGTGCTCATGCGCAACACCACCTGGACCTCAACCCGGGATGGTGCCGAGGGCGCCGCCTTCGTGACGACGACGTTCTACGACGGCCAGGCGATGATGGTGCCGGCCGCGTCCGGTGTGACCTCGATCGACGCCCTGGCGAACGCCACCATCTGCCTCACCGCCGGGACGACCACCGAGCAGAACCTGGCCGACCGCATGGCCGGGATCACACACACGCCGCAGACCTTCGAGGAGAACGCGCAGGTCCAGGAGGCCTTCCTCGCGGGCACGTGCGACGCCTGGACGTCCGACCGCAGCCAGCTGGCCGGCATCCGCTCCAACTGGCCGGCCGACCAGGGCGGCCCCGCGGCGCTCACCATCCTCGACGAGACGTTCTCCAAGGAGCCGCTCGGCCCGGCCGTGGTCGACGGCGACAGCGAGTGGTTCGACGTCGTCAACTGGGTGGTGCTGGCCACCATCGAGGCCGAGGAGCTCGGCGTCACGTCCGACAACCTCGACCAGATGTTGGAGAGCGACGACCCGGCGGTTCGCCGCTTCCTCGGCCAGCCGGTCGATGTGGAGGGCGAGGAGGCCGTGGTCGACCATGGCTTCGGTGTCGACCCTGACTTCACCGTGGACGTGATCCGGGCCGTGGGCAACTACGGCGAGATCTACGACCGCAACGTGGGGCCGGACACGCCGCTCCAGCAGACCCGGGAGGGAACGCTCAACGCCCTGTACACCGAGGGGGGCCTGCACTATTCCCCGCCGTTCCGGTGATCGGTGACGGTTGACGTGACCGGGGGGGCGGGCCCGCCCGCTCCCCCGGACGTCCCTTCCTCGTCGCCTACACCCCGGGGCGGGCGGGTGGCCGCCGTGGTGTTCAACGTCCGCGTCCTCCGGATCGCCGGGCAGGTGGCGGCCATCGCCGTCCTGCTGCTGCTCGCCGCCTACCTCGCCGACAACTACCGGGCCAATGTCGCCGACCGCAACGCCCGCACCGGCTGGGGCTTCCTCGACGAGCCCACCGGCTTCGGCATCGCCTACGAGCCGAACTTCCGGCCCGGCCAGCCGGTGCGCGACGCGCTGCGGGTGGGCGTGGTCAACACCGCGGCGTCCGCCATGGTGGGCATCGCGCTGGCCACCGTCATCGGCGTGGTGGTGGGCGTGCTGCGCCTGTCCAACAGCTGGGTGGCCCGCAAGGCGTCGACGCTCTATGTCGAGATCATCCGCAACGTGCCGGTCCTGCTGGTGATGATCTTCCTCGCCGCGGGGCTGCTGACCCTGCCCCGCATCCAGGAGGCCCGCCAGATCGACGGCCTGGCCGTCATATCCAACCGGGCCATCGCGGTGATGTCGCCGGTGGCGGGCGACAACCTCGGCCTGTACCTGGCCCTGGTGGCCGCGGGCGTGGTGGCGGCCATGGCGCTGGCCGCCTGGCGCACGCGTGTGTCCAACGCCACCGGCGCGCCGGATCGCCGCGGCCTGTGGTGCGGCGGCCTGCTCCTGGCCGTGGTGGTCGGCGGGTACTACGCCCTCGGCTCCCCCATCACCTGGTCGCACCCCGAGGCCGAGGGGCTGGGGGTGGTGGGCGGGTTCTCGTTCAACATCCCGTATGTGGCCATCACCGTGGCGCTGGCCGTCTACCACGGCAGCCACATCGCCGAGATCGTGCGGGGCAGCGTGCAGGCCGTGCCCAACGGCCAGACCGAGGCGGCCACCGCCATCGGGCTCACCGAGATCCAGCGCCTGCGGTTCGTGGTGCTGCCCCAGGCTTTCCGCATCGCGGTGCCGCCGACGATCAACCAGTACCTGAGCCTGATCAAGAACACGTCGCTGGGCATCGCCGTGGCGTATTCGGACGTGGCCAGCCTCGCCTTCCGCCTGGTGGGCAGCAGCCGCGCCCCGGCGCTGCAGATGGTCCTGGTGCTGATGGGGATCTACCT